>JAQTQJ010000011.1 GCA_028712255.1 Candidatus Omnitrophota bacterium | reverse complement strand
GAGCTGGTAGTGCTCCCACTCTCAAAACTAAAGCTAAATCCTGAGCTGTTTGCACATCAAATCGTCCGCTGATTACCGCCTCACCTGAGGGAATTGCCTCTCTAATCCGCGGAGCTGATTGAACTTTACCATCCAAAACAATCGCCAAGCGTTTACCTATATTAGCGGCAGTCACTTCAGCAAATTTTTTGGCGCCTGCGGGATTAAAACGCAACCCGACTATCGGCTCGCTAAACTGACTCTGGTCAAAACGGACTGAAGCATCAGTCAGTGAATCTCCAACCAGAACCGCCTGCTTCTCAAGTAATAAGGGTTCATTCTCTTCAGAAGAATACTTTAGCTCATAGCCTTCTGGTATTGTCCCTGCAATTGCATTTTTAAGTTTATCCGCATCATTAGAAACAATTTTAAATTCAAGCATGGCAGTTTTACCGATTAGATCAATAGCGCGTTGCCGATCGGTAACCCCGGGTAATTGCACAACAATCTCATCCTCACCCTGCTTTTGAATAGAAGTTTCCCTGACCCCAAATTCATCAATGCGATTGCGGATTACCTCAACTGCCCGGTCGCATGCATCAAGCTTAGCCTGCCCTTCAAGATGGCTGGTATCAACTTTTAGCAAAAGGTGCATTCCACCCTGAAGATCAAGCCCCAGATTAATGCGCTTATTTAAAGGAAATGTATAATATAAACATAAACCAATAACCCCCAAGATAAGCAATATTTTATAGGTCAGTTTTCTTTCCATTTATAAAACTCCTGTTTATTCTAATTATTTAATACTGATGAAAACCCCATTTTTTACCTATCGTCATTCTGAGGAGAGGCAAAGCCTCGACGAAGAATCTCTTGAGATCCTTCGTCGCTTCGCTCCTCAGGATGACAAAAAGAGAATTTTTCAGCATTAACTAATTGGGTTTCTTTATATAAGCCACGCTATTTTTCTCAATCTCCATCTTTACGTTTTCATCAATGCGTAAAGTTAAAGTCTTATCCTTTACATTGACGACTGTGCCATGGATGCCGCCTAAAGTTACAATCTCATCATTTTTATTAATACCCAGAAGCATTTTTTGGTGCTCTTTCTCTTTTTGCTTCTGAGGCCTTATTAACAAAAAATAAAAAATAATAAAAATTAATGCTAACGGCATAAGCTGAACTATGGGATTAACTGCACCTTGTTGTGGCATATTAGGCTCCTTTATTTAATTTCTTCAATAAACTTTTTACGGTCGCCGAAGCTTGAGCGCCATTTTTTACCCACTCAGCAATGCGTTCTTTCTTAAGCACCGCAGCCCCAGTTGTCGGCTTATAATAACCCAACTCTTCAATTATCCGGCTATCCCGGCCCATACGTTCATCGAAAGCAGTAACGCGAAAGTGCGGTTTACCTACTGGATTCTTGCCTATTCTTCTTAAACGAATATGTACTGACATTAAGTTTCTCCTTTCTTGCCCACGAGGGCAACACCCCTGCCTGCCGGCAGGCAGGCGCGCAATACCCATTAGCGCGGAGTGCTCTCCTAATTGCTTCTAATTGCTTCCATTAGTGCTTCTGCTTTATTCACTGATTCCTGATATTCTTTTGCCGGAACAGAGTCAGCGACAATCCCCGCCCCAGCTTGCACATAAGCAAAACCATCTTTGAGGACTATCGTACGGATGGCGATGCAAGTATCCAGGTTATGCGAAAAACTAAAATAACCGATTGCTCCGGCATAAAGCGAGCGTTTTAAATTTTCCAGCTCATCAATAATCTCCATTGCCCGGATTTTAGGCGCGCCGCTTACGGTACCTGCAGGAAATGTGGCTTTTAACACATCATAGATATCAAACCTTTTTTTGTCAAGAGCCGCGCTCACCTGGCTGACCAGATGCATTACATGGGAATATTTCTCCACATGCATAAACTCATCAACCCTGACCCGGCCAGGCTCACTTATACGGCCTAAATCATTCCTTCCCAAATCTACCAACATCAAGTGTTCTGCTTTTTCTTTCTCATCATTCAAGAGTTCTTTTTCAAGGCGTACATCCTCCTGTTCACTTTTACCGCGCCTGCGGGTACCGGCGATAGGACGATTCTGTACCAGACCATTTTCACAACGCACCAGCATCTCAGGACTTGAACCAACAATAGAAAAATCTTTTAATTTAAGATAATACATATAAGGCGAAGGATTAAGGCTTCGTAAAGCCCGATAAATGGTGAAACCATCTTTTTGCGCCTTAACCTTAAACCGCTGTGATAAAACTACCTGGATAATATCGCCCTTCTTTATATATTCTTTTGCCTTTTTAACTATTCTCACAAACTCTGATTGCTTAAAATTACTGTTAATGCGTAACTTTTTGGATCCAATCGCATCATTTCTTAGGATAACAGAACGGTTAAAATCATTATGTATCGATTCAATTTTCTTGATTGCCTGTTCATAAAGCTTCTTTTTCTCAGGCAAATTCAAAGCCTTTGGCAAAATAACATTATTAACGATTTTTATGGTATGGTTAAGCCGGTCAAAAATTAAAAGCGCATCAGTTAAAATTAAAAGCGTATCAGGAATATTTAAATTATCTTTGTTCTTATCCGGGATGTTTTCAAAAAATCTTACCGTATCATAACCAATATAACCAACCAGCCCCCCATAAAAACGTGGCAACTCAGGTATCTGGACACTGCGAAAATCTTGCATTATTTTTTTGATTTCAACAAGAGGAGAACTATCGGTTATAAAATTTCTTTTTTTATTCGCGGCTATATCAAAAATTTCAATCCGTTTATCCTTGCTTTTAAAAATCAAACTGGGATTGCTGCCTAAAAATGAGTAGCGAGCGATTTTCTCCTGCCCTTCTACAGACTCCAAAAGAAAAGAATAATCCCCCTGCTGGATTTTTAAAAA
Source organism: Candidatus Omnitrophota bacterium (assembly GCA_028712255.1). Taxonomy (NCBI): domain Bacteria; kingdom Pseudomonadati; phylum Candidatus Omnitrophota; species Candidatus Omnitrophota bacterium. The sequence goes on along the minus strand of JAQTQJ010000011.1, from coordinate 58,371 downwards.
AGCAGAAACTGGCGTATCCAAATCGGCATTTATCTCTTTGTAAACAGGAATAACATTGCCTTTTTTGGTATAATTTAAAAATTCACTTAAAGTCGGCCTAATCAACCTTTACCCCTATTCTATCTTTCTATAAAAACAACTTCTATTATTCGTATGGCATGCCTTACCAACCTGGCGTACTTTAATTAAAAGCGCGTCCATATCACAATCATAGTCGATTGACTTAATAAACTGAAAATGCCCGCTAGTCAATCCCTTAACCCAATATTCTTTCCGAGAACGCGACCAAAAACAGGTTTTACCCAATTTTAAAGAACGCCGTAAAGATTCCTTATTCATATAAGCCAACATTAATACCTGCTGGTTTTTATAATCCTGGATAATTGCCGGTATTAACCCATTCTGATCAAACTTTAAACTTGACAACTTAAACGATATTTTTTTCACTTAAATTTCCCCTTCCCCCAAGCATAAGTTGTAAGCTTACGACTTATAGCTTAAAAACTTAATCCTATTAACTTAATCTCACCGCTACTCCTCTTTCTTTTAAATAATTCTTTACCTGTTTTATCGAAAATTCCTGGTAGTGAAAAAGCGAGGCAACTAATGCGGCATCTGCCCCTGTATCTTTAAAAACATTATAGAAATCCTCTAACTTTCCTGCGCCACCTGAGGCAATTACCGGAATACTAATTTTACCGGTAACTGCCTTGGTTAATTCTAAATCATAACCATCTTTGGTCCCGTCAAAATCCATACTGGTCAAAAGAATTTCACCAGCTCCAAGCTGAGCTGCTTTTTGAGCCCAAGCTAACACATCAAGGCCCGTAGGCGTTCTGCCTCCATTAATAAACACCTCCCAATGCCCATCCTGCTTCTTGGCATCAATAGCCACCACAACGCACTGACTGCCAAATCTCTTTGCGGCATCGCTTATTAACTGAGGAAATTTTACCGCTTGCGTATTAATTGAAACTTTTTCAGCTCCGGCATTTAAAATATTGCGAATATCTTCAGTCTCGCCTATACCTCCGCCAACTGTAAAAGGCATGAAGATATTTTGAGCGATTCTTTGCACTAAGGTAGCTAAAGTTTTCCTGTTTTCAACACTGGCAGTAATATCCAGAAAAACCAATTCATCAGCTTGCTGCTGGTCATAAACCTTTGCCACCTCAACCGGATCCCCGGCATCACGAAGACCTAGAAATTTTACTCCCTTAACAACGCGGCCTTCTTTAATATCCAAACAAGGAATAATACGTTTACTAAGCATAAATACAATTATTACTGTCTAATTTTCTGTCATCCTGACCCTGAGGCGAAGCCGAAGGGAAAGGATCTCGTTTCTAGATTCTTCGTCGTCGTTCCACCGCTGGCGGTACTCCTCAGAATGACGGATACATAGCCTTATTTAATTTTTTTCTCCAAATAATCCTTTAAAACTAGCCAAGTTTTTTTGCCCACCTTACCATCAATAGGCAAATTATTGGCTTTTTGAAATTCTCTTACTGCTTTTCGTGTTTTTTTACCCAACTTACCATCAACGGTGCCTGCATAATAACCAGCATTATTTAAAGCTGTCTGAATTTGTTTTCCATCTGGTTGTTCATTGACTCCATCGGTTTTAGGAACACTCATATTAACTTCTTCATTACTTTTTACTATAGAACCTTTTAAGCCGCTAATCTCATCATCTTTTTCGCGTAACTGTGTCTCAAGCACGGAAACCTTATCCTTTAACGCCTGAATCTCTAAATCATTATTTTTACGCATTGTAGCGCACCCACTTAAAGAAAAAACAAATATCGCCGCTAACCCCAAAAACAGTACTTTTTTTGCCATCCCCCCTCCTTTTTAATGAACGTTTGACTTACGAACACGGCAGTGTGAGTAAGTCATTGCGTGAATTATCCCTCCGAGTATGCCAAAATTATCGAAGAGAATTTTGGCACATATTACGAGACGGGACACCTTATTATTTTAACTTCAATGCCTGGGCTAAGGTAAATTTACCTTCATACAGGGCTTTACCGATAATAACTCCTGCCAATCCTTGCGCTTTAAGTTTATCAAGCTTTACTAAATCTCTTAAACCGGAAATTCCTCCTGAAGCAATAACATTTAGCCCTGTTTCCTTAAGTAACTCTTTAATCCCCAGGATATTTGGGCCCCTTAAAGTACCATCCTTAGAAATATCCGTATAAATAACTTGGTTAAAACCTATTTTCTTTAATTGACGTGCAAAATCAAGAGTAGTTTTAACGCTATTGCGATTCCAACCTTGCGTCAAAACTTTTCCATTCTTTGCATCAATGCTCACAATAACTTTATCACCAAATTTTTCCCGAGATTTTTTTAGAAATTTTCCATCACTGGCAGCTTTTGTCCCTAAAATAACCCTCTGCACTCCCAAGGCCAAGAGCTTAGATATTGTTTGAGTATTTCTTACTCCTCCACCAAATTCAACCGGTATACCGACCTCTTTTACAATTTCTCCTAAAACTTTTAAATTTTTAGGCGCTCCAGATAAAGCGCCATCCAGATCCACAATATGTAAAAACTTTGCCCCCTGTTTGGCCCAATGTTTAGCTACCTTTACCGGGTCGCTGGAATAAACCTTCTCTTGGTTAAACTTACCCTGAAAAAGCCTGACAACTTTGCCTTCCTTTAAATCTATCGCCGGTATAATCAACATAACTTTACGAAATTCTCAATCATCTTTAACCCAACTCCCTGGCTCTTTTCCGGATGAAACTGCGCTCCGTAAACGTTATCCTTCCATAAAACAGAGGCAAATTTTATTCCGTAATCCGTAGTTGCAGCAACCACAGATTCATCAAAAGGCTTAGGATAATATGAGTGACAAAAATAAACCTGAGAATTATCAGTTACCCCGTTTAACAAAGGGCATTTTCCTGCTATAATTTTAAGATCATTCCAACCCATATGTGGAACCTTCAAATTATCTGCGGTAATAAATTTAACTACGCTTCCACCTAAAATACCCAGGCCTTTATTAATTTTAGCTTCCTGGCTGCTTTCAAATAAAAGTTGCAGCCCTAAACAAATTCCCAAGAACGGTTTTTTTTGCTTAACCTGCTCTTTAATCACACTGATTAAATCTTGCTTCTCTAATTCAAAGATTGCATCATCAAAAGCTCCCACACCTGGCAATATTATTTTAGCAGCAGAACTTATATTGCTTTTTTTATTTGTTATTACAGGAGTAGCCCCAAAAAACGCAATTGCCTTAGCCACGCTATGAACATTACCCATACCATAGTCGATAATCGCAATCTTCATTTAGTCAATTACGCCTTTGGTCGATGGAATCCCTTTTCTACGTGGGTCAATTTGGGTGGCTTGATCCAAAGCAATACCCAGGGCTTTAAAAACTGGCTCCAGAGTAGCGTGTAAATCACGATTAGGATGATCGATCTTTATGTTTAAATTCATCCCCAGTTGTTTGGCAAATGCCTCAAAAAAATGCTCCGCGTATTTAATATCATATCCATCCTGAGGTTGAATCTCGTAGCCTAATTGCCCAATAGTCAATTTAAACGAACCTCTACCGCTAACATCAACAGCCACACTCGCTGTTACATCTTCCATAGGTACTGACATAGATCCAAGCCTATTAATACCTACTTTATCTCCCAATGCTTTTTTAAAAACTTGCCCCAAAACAATACCTAAATCTTCATTTGTATGATGAACATCTACTTTTAAGTCAGCTTCAATAGTAGTAAGTTCTAAATCAAAATGCCCCCAAAAAGCAAATAATTCAAACATGTGATCTAAAAAACCGATACCCGAATTAATTTTTACTTCCCCTGAACCATCAATGTTTAATTTAACGTCAATGACAGTTTCCTTGCTAGCTCTCCTATAATTAAAAGTCCTCTTGTTCATAAAATCACTCCTTAAAGAATTAGAAATCCGGGGACGGTTCTCTAAAACTAGAGAACCGTCCCCTTTATTTTATAGCTATACAAACCTGCTCCTTACAGAATCCACGTGTTTTTGCAGTCCTTCAATCCCAGCAACTTTTTCCAATGGCTCACGTATTTTTTCTAATGCTTTTTTTGAATAACTGATTATATGGCTGCTCTTAATAAAATCATAAACGTTGAGCCCTGAGAAAAAGCGAGCAGAGCCTCCTGTGGGTAAAACATGGCTAGGCCCGGCAACATAATCACCTAGGGCTACAGGGCTATAAGGGCCTAAGAATATTGCTCCGGCATTTTTTATCCTCTTAAGTAAAGTCTTAGGATTCTGTACCAAAATCTCCAAATGTTCAGGAGCTATTCTATTAGCAATCTCAGCAGCCTGCTCTAAATTTTTTGTCAAAATAATATAACCATTATCCCCGGAAAGCTTAGACTTTACTTCATTGGCCAAACTTTTAGAATTAGTAATTAATATTGCCAGGCCCTTTGCATGTTCGGCTTGAGCGCGTAAATCAGCAATAACAAATTTCGGGTCACTGAAACGATTAGCAATAATCACTAGCTCCGTAGGCCCGGCAATCATATCAATATCAACTGCCCCATATACCTGACGTTTTGCTTCGCTTACATAAATATTGCCCGGGCCAACAATCTTATCTACCTTAGGAATAGTTTTAGTCCCATAAGCCAAGCCAGCAATTCCCTGCGCCCCGCCAACCCGATAAACCTCATCAACCTTTAACAGGTCAGCAATAACTAAAATATGCGGGTTAATATACCCGTTTTTATCCGGAGGGCTGATCAAAACAACTTTTTTAACCTGCGCCAGTTTTGCCGGTAAAACAGTCATATATACGGTAGAAACTAGTGGTGCCGTACCGGCAGGTATATAGACGCCTATCCTGTCTAAGGGCGTATAGTTTTCTCCCAAGACCACTCCTTCGGCCCCTTTAATCCTCCAGGATTTACGTAGTTGTTTACGATAAAAACGGTTTACATTTTCGATAATTACTCTTAGAGAAGGAACAAAATCCGGACTAATATTCGCATAAGCCCCACTAATCTCAATCTGAGAAACTTTCAGTTGGCGCAAGCTTAATTTAACCTTATCGAATTTACGGGTATATTTAAGTAATGCCTCATCGCCGAAAAAACGCACATCGTCAATAATCTTTCTGACTTTCTCTTCAACGCGCCTCTGCCGTGATTGCCCTCGATTGTAAATCTTTTCTAATTTTTTACTGGTAAAACGGATTATTTTCATAACTTTATTATTATATCCTTTATTTTATCAAATACCAGCGTAAAATTCTCCGGTAAATTGCCTCCGGCTTGCGCAAAATCTTCCCTTCCGCCACCGCTACCGCCAATAAGCGAGGCAACTTCAAGAATAATATCTTTGGCGCTTAATCCCTTTAAACATAAATCCGCAGTCAAACCAACAACTAGAAAAGCTCTGTTGCCATCATTAGATCCTAAAACGATTGCTGCCTGAGTAAGCTTAGCCTTAACCGTGTCCGCCAAAAGACGCAGTAACTTCATATCTAAATTATTTTCAACCGAAAAAACAGCATTTATTCCGTTTATCTTTACGTACTTCTCTGAAAGTTCAAGCGCCCGAGCAGGCAGCGCACTATTCATCTCTGCGCTACGTTTCTTCTCTTGTGCTTTCTTCTCTTCCAACTTAATCTTCTTTTTGGATTCTTCAATCGCTTTTTGCTCCTGATCCTTAACAAACTGTTCGGCAAACTTCGCAGTAACTGCTTCAATCCTTCTTATTCCGCTGGCGACGCTACTTTCACTGATTATTTTTATCAAACCGATTTGCTTAATATCATTGAGGTGCGTACCACCGCAAAGTTCTTTTGAAATACCTCCAATTTCAACCACACGTACATTTTCACCATATTTTTCCTCAAAAAAAGCTAAAGCTCCAGCTTTCTTAGCTTCTTTAAGCGCCATCTCTTTAGAATCCACCACATAATTTTTAATAATATAGCTATTAGCTAGCTCCTCAACCCTGGTAATTTCTTGGCCTGATAACCCTTTAAAATGTGTGAAATCAAAACGAAGTTTTTCCTCAGTGACTAGGGATCCTTGCTGTTGGACGTGATTTCCTAGAACTTCCCGTAAAGATGCCTGTAATAAATGCGTTGCCGTGTGATTCTTGGAAATATTTAACCTGCGCTCGACATCTATCTTAGCAACTACCGAATCACCTTTTTTAAAATTACCGGATTTGACCTTACCAATATGTAAAATAACATTATCGATTTTTTTAGTATCAAGAACTTCAAAAACATTTTCCCCTTTCACTAACTCCCCAGTATCCCCAACTTGGCCGCCGCTTTCTGCATAAAACGGGGTCTTATCTAAAACAACCTGTATCTTGTCCTCAGATAAAATCTCATCCACTTCCTTATTATCTTTTAATATGGCCAGAATTTTAGCTTCCGCGGAATTATCTTTATAACCAACAAATTTACTCTCTTTAACTTTTATATCCAGGCCTTTGGCGCCAAATACATCGCCTTTCATTGCGCTACCAGCCTTTGAACGCGCCTTCTGCTCCTTCATAGCCGCCTCAAAAGCATTTTCGGAGAAACTTATATTATGCTTATCCAGCCATTCTTTAGTTAACTCCAGAGGAATTCCATAGGTATCATGCAACAGGAAAACTATATTCCCCACGGCTTCGGGATTTGGTTTATTTATAAATTCAATAAATTTACTCCTGAATAATTCTTCGCTTGAACTAAGCGTATTAATAAAATTTTTTTCTTCGGCTAAAATAATCTGGGCAATTTCTTCCCGTCGATTAGTCAATTCAGGATAAGGTTTGCGCATAATTTCAACCACTGTTGCCACTAAACGGTAAAGAAAAGGGCCTTTAATTCCCAAGCTATTTAAATGTAAAATGGATTTACGTATTATTTTTCTTATTACATAACCTCTTCCTTCATTAGAAGGCAATATTCCGTCAAAGATGGAAAATACTACTGCCCGCACATGATCAGCTATGGCATAAAGCGATTCAACGGGGACAGTCCCCTCCCGCCACTGACGCGTCGGCGGGCAGGTCGGGGGCAGTCCCTTAGTTATCTCTTTTATTACCGGCTGGAACAATTCAGTTTCAAAATTACTTTTTACTCCCTGGATAACCGCAGCTAGCCTTTCTAGCCCCATTCCGGTATCGATATTTTTATTAGGTAATGGCTCTAAAGAGCCATCGGGTTTACGGTTAAATTGGGTAAATACTAAATTCCAAATCTCGGCAAATCTTCCACAACTACAAGCCGGCGAACAATCCGGTTTTTTACATCCTACATCATCTCCAAAATCATAAAATATCTCCGAGCATGGGCCGCATGGGCCATTAGGCCCTTTGGTTTTTGCTTCTGCCGGCCAAAAATTATCCTTATCCCCTAATCTAATAATTTTATTTTCAGTAATTTTTATAACATTCCTCCAAATATCATAAGCCTCATCATCATCTTGATAAACTGAAATCCAAAGTTTATCCGGGCTAATTTTTAATTCTTCAGTTAAAAACTCCCAAGCCCAGGATATCGCCTCATTCTTAAAATAGCCGCCGAAAGAAAAATTTCCCAACATCTCAAAAAAAGTATGATGCACGCTGGTTTTACCTACTTTATCCAAATCATCCGTGCGCAGGCAACGCTGTGAAGTAGCCGCTCGTTTAAAACCAGAATCAAGCCCTAAAAATTCTTTTTTAAACTGATTCATTCCGGCGGGAGTAAATAATACCGTAGGATCATCCTTAGGAACTAAAGAATCACTATCAATAACCTTATGTTTCTTGGCTTTAAAAAAAGTAAGAAATTTTTCTCTTAAAATATCCGCGGTCATAATTATGAAAATAAAGGTGACGGTTCTATTTTTTAATCATATAAAGCGACGGAAAAAATAGAACCGTCTCCCTTATTTTTTGATTATTTCACTCACTATATCCGGTGAGAACCCCCGACGTATCAAATAACCATATACGCGCGCTTTTGCTTTCTGCGGCTCTATACCAGCTAATTTTGAAAATCTCTGCTTAGCTAACTGACTGACTATCTGGCTTTCACTATAATCTTCTCTGGCTTGAACCAGAGAATCCTCAATAATCTGCTCACTTAAGCCTTTACTCAAAAGCTCCTGCCTTATTCTTCTTATACCAAACGGCCGTTTAAGGCGAGCTGCTACCCAACCCTTGGCAAAAACACGATCATCGATAAACTCTTTATCTTTTAAAAAATTAACCGTGTCTACTGCTAGCTCTTGGGAAAAGCCTTTTTGTTTTAAACGCGCTAATAACTCGTTCTCACTACGCAGGCGAAACTTAAGCAGCAGAAAAGCATAGGCTTTGGCTTTTTCCGTATTATTCAGCCAGGCTTGACTTTTTACGAGTTGCTTTTTCAATATCTTCCTGTAATTTTGGATTCTCTTTTAAGAATTTTATCGCTGCATCCCTACCCTGGCCCAGCTTTTTATCTTCAAATGAAAGCCAGGTACCGCTTTTGGCAATTACTTCCAAATTTAGCGCCCCATCAATCACTGCTCCGGATTTGGCAATACCTCCATTATGCATAATATCAAACTCAGCTTCACGAAAAGGCGGAGCAATTTTATTTTTAACTACCTTTACCCTGACATGATTGCCAATAATTTTATCTCCGTCTTTTAAATAAGCAATCCTACGCACATCTAATCTTACTGACGCGTAAAATTTAAGCGCCCGGCCTCCCGGGGTAGTCTCCGGCGAACCGAACATCACGCCAATCTTCTCGCGCAGCTGATTAATAAAAATTAAAGTAGTGCGCGATTTACTAATGCAGCCGGTCAATTTACGCAAGGCCTGCGACATCAGGCGCGCCTGAAGGCCCATATGAGAGTCTCCCATCTCTCCTTCGATTTCAGCGCGCGGAGTTAATGCCGCCACTGAATCAATTACCACTAAATCTACAGCATTAGAACGCACCAAGGTTTCGGCAATCTCCAAAGCTTGCTCACCGGTATCCGGCTGTGATATCAAAAGATCATCTAAGTTGACTCCGATAAGCTTGGCATAAGTTGAATCGAAAGCATGCTCCGCATCAATAAATGCTGCCACTCCTCCCTTTTTCTGAATCTCCCTGATGGCCGTTAAAGTCAAAGTAGTTTTACCGGAAGCTTCCGGCCCGAATATTTCCACTACTCTTCCACGAGGAAGGCCACCTATCCCCAAAGCCAGATCCAGGGTCAAAGCACCTGTAGATATCGTTTCAATATTGACTTTAGTATGCGCACCCAGCTTCATAATCGAACCCTTGCCAAACTGCTTCTCTATCTGCGCTAAAGCCAATTCCAGCGCCTTGCTGCGATCAGAAATATTTTGCTGCGCCTCTTCTTTTTTCTCTTTAGTAACCATCCTAACCTCCAATTTTTCGAATTTAATAAAATATTATAACTTGCCCACTTCATACTGTCAAACGAATATTACCCTAGCTGTAAGTTGTAAGCTATAAGCTATAGGCTGTAAGTTTTAAGCTTATTTTGAAAACCATAAAGCATTCGGCCGATTTCATCGGCTAATATTAATAGGCGCTCATAACTAATTTTATCTAAATACGTTAAATCATGAGCCAAAAGCAGATGATATTTTGTTTCCTCTAAAGAACTATCGGCCATATTAAGAAAATGCGCAAAATCCTTATCGCTTCTTCTCTTGTAGCCTTCAACGATATTAGTAGGAACCGAGGCACATGATCTTCTTAGTTGAGAAGTTAAATTGTATCTTTCTGAAATTGGGAAGCCTTCGGTAATTTTGTATATTTCTAGGACTAATTCATGAGCTTTCTGCCAAACTTTTATTTCTTTGAAGGTTCCTGCCATATTGTCTTTAGCTTACAGCTTAGGACTTAAAACTTACAGCTATAAACAAAAATTCCCCCTTTCTACCTTCAATAGACGTAAAAAGGAGGGAAATCTAACTAAAAAAATATTATTGCAATGTTACCCAAACAACAATTTTGCCTTCGCCATCTTTTAAAGATTCCATAGCTTTTCCCAATACCATACCCGGCTTTAGCTTATCTATATTTGCCTTCATGGCATAACCGGGTTTATTGGAAGTAACCAATAAATCTCCTATTTCAATCGGTCCATTTTCTGTACTAACTTTACACAGCACCCGTCCGACTAAAGCAATAGGTTTCTTATCATTAATGGAATTAATTTTTTCCGGAGGGGTATCTCCTCCGATTACCATAGAGGCAGTATTCGGATCTGAAACAATACCGGCAACAAGAAAATCATAAGCCTTCTGGCTGCGTCTCATCCTCACCCTTGCTTCTTGATCTATACAAACTACATCTCCAACCTCTAATATATCCTCTTTTCTTACCGGAGTAACTTCAGCTAAATCATAACGTGTGGCACCGTTAGCCCAGAAAGGACCGACAGCAAAATTATGATAAGTAGAACCTGCCTGTGTTGTTGTAAGTCTTAACCATACATCCGGACCCCAAGCGCCTTTCCCTAGCACCCAACCCGTTGATGTTTCCCCTCCGGCAATTGAACCTGCAACTGCTAGTTTACTAGTCGACGGTGTCGTCATCCCAATGCCGACATTGCCGCCATTTGGCTGCAAAACTGTACCGCTTTTACCATAAACACTGCCGCCATCGATAACAATACCAGTTGCGAAGGCTAAGGTCAATTGCTGATAATTCGGACTTGACCAAGAACCGGCAGATTTATAAATACCATAGTTTACGTTGTCGGAATACCAAAACATTCCAGGCGAACTGGTAGAAGAATAACCATTATTGCCAAAAGTAATTTGCCCATTTGTACTAACATCTAAAGTTCTTTGCGGAGTCGTCGTCCCAATACCGACATCGCCAGTTTGAACAATTAAAGCATAGTTATTCGTTGCGCCGGCAGCATAAAGCTTCAAAGCAGTATTACTACCGGTTACGCTGCTCCTGTTTGTCATAATTTGAGCGCCAACGTTATAATCCGCATTTTGGGTAGCATATACGAACAAAGTATCCTCTAAGCTTGCTCCTCCTGCCACGTCCAATTTACGAAATGGTGACCGTTTCCCTATTCCGACATTGCCTGCCACTATCAGGCTTCCGGGTAAGGGATTTCCAGAATCATCAACTCCCAGGTCAGAATTATCTACTCCACCGTCTCCATTAACATCTCCTATAGCCTGCCTACTTGCTACTGTTAACTCATTGTAGCTTCCGTAAGGCGAAGGATAATAAGTAGTAATAGTAATTTCTTCAACAGCAAAAAGATAAGTTAGACAGAAAAACAAAATAAAGGAAATTAGAAAAATACTTTTAAATAATTTGAACATATCGCCTCCAGGATTGATTATATTATAAATGCACTCGCTTTGCCTGTCAAAACAACAAATAAAAATCCCTTCTTTTTAGTTCAATTGACGTAAAAAGAAGGGGAGATCTAACATGAAAATATCTGCTTCACGCAGCCCTAATATGTATGGTTTTCTTTAACCCAACGAATAATATTATCACTACCATGCAAGCACACCCATAAAAACCCTTCCGAAGGGTATCCGGATACTACCATTCGGCCTACTTCCGAATCTTCATTGCAATCGCTAGCCGGAGGAAAACTCGCCATTGTTGGTATTTGCAGATAATTTCCTACTACTTGGAACTTACTATTCGGGTCCGTCGTCCCAATACCAACGTCGCCATTAGCTTTTATTGTAAGATCAGCTGTTATATCTCCGGAGCTAAAATAGAGCTCTGAAAGGCCACCAGTGTTTGTCCATATGCGGCCAAGCTGCGTATTACTTGAGTTAATCCAAACAATATCACCAGCATCATTTCCATTATCTTTAAAAATCAGATCGCCGCCGCCATCAACACCATTATTAGCCCAAAGAGTCAATTTTGGATCTTTAAAAATATCTATAAACGTTGAGGAACCGCCAATACCGACCCTACCCCTAATCCAAACCTCTCCGGGATTCGTAGTTGGATTAGGGACATCTCTACTATCAAGTACTCCATTGCCATTATTATCTCCCACTCCCAGAGTACTAGCCTGTAATTGATTATACGAACCATAAGGCGAAGGATAGTAAGTAGTAATGGTAATTTCTTCGGCTGCAAAAACACTAATTGAACAAAAAAACAGAAGAAAAAAAATTAGAAAAATACTTTTTAATAACCTACCCATATGCTTCTCCAGTATTATTTATATTATAATGCATACCTTTTATTCTGTCAAAGAAATAAAGGGGACGCTTCTCTTTTTTAAGAGAACCGTCCCCTTTATTTTTAGCTTACAACTTAGGACTTAAAACTTATAGTTCTTTTCGCTTTCTTTTCGCCTTCCTTGACAAGCAGAACAGAATATGCTAGATTTAGCCTTATGGAAGAGTTAAATAAACTCAAAGTTGAACTTGAACGTACCAAAACTGAGCTAGGGATACTCTATGAGGTTTCTAATGCTATGCGCACCACACTAAAGCTAGATGAAATCCTCTATATTATCCTTACCGGTGTAACCGCGCATACAGGCTTAGGTTTTAACCGCGCCATGCTTTTCTTGGTTAATGAGAAAGAAAAAATCATCGAAGGCAAGATGGGAATCGGCCCGGAAAATGGGGAAGAAGCTAACATTGCCTGGACAAAAATCGAAGAGGAAAAAATGGATCTTGATGACCTAATCGGCGCCTTTAAAAATTCTAATGTTGTATTAGAATCAAGTTTTAACCGGCAGGTTAGGGATTTAAAAGTATCTATGCTTAATAAGAATGAAAATCCGCTCGCCTTGGCGGTATTAGAAGGCATGCCTCTGCATTTAACCGGTCAAACTCTCCATCAGTACCGAAATTCACCGGTAATCCAAATATTGGAAAGCGATGAACTTGTGCTCATTCCTCTAAAAGCAAAAGACAGAGTAAATGGAATAATCGTGGCAGATAATTTTATTACCAATGACCCGATTACCAAAGATGATATCCGCATGCTAACTATGCTTGCCAACCAAGCAGGCCTGGCAATCGAAAACTCTCAACTCTTTGAATTAACCGCGGAACGGGCGCATTCGGATTATTTGACCGGCCTCTGGAACCATGGGTATTTTCAGTACTTACTACACACGGAGATTGAAAAGACTAAAGCAAATAAAAGCCCACTTAGCTTAATTACGGTAGATATAGATGATTTTAAAATCTATAATGATACGCTTGGACATCAGGCAGGAGATAAAATATTAAAAGACCTAGCTACCCTCTTACGTAATCAATCGCGTAAAATGGATTTTGTCTGCCGTTACGGAGGAGAAGAATTTACTATCATCCTTCCCCGTACTGATAAAAAAGAGGCTTTTTTAATCGCTGAACGCATAAGGATGGATATCCAAAAATCCCCTTTCCTGAATGAAGAAATTTTTCCCAATAAGATGTTGACGGCAAGCTTAGGGATTGCTACTTTCCCCGAAGATGGACAACTTCCAGCAGAATTAATTACTTCTTCCGATAAGTCACTCTACCAAGCCAAAAACAAAGGCAAAAATAATACTTGTTGCGCATGAGTCATTCTGACTGCGTCATAACGTCATCCTGACCCTGAACGAAGTGAAGGGGAAGGATCTCGTCTTTAGATTCTTCGCCCTTCGGGCTCAGAATGACGGAAATCACCATGCTCCCTCAGGATGACAGGATTGGTTCCTCTTGTTTTTCCTTTTCTTTATTCTGCGACAATTTTACGGAAACTATCTTAGAAACTCCAGACTGTTCCATAGTAATACCATACATAATATTGGCATTAACAATTGTTTTTTTGTTATGGGTAATCACAATAAACTGGGAGCTCTTGGCAAACTCCTGCAAGACTCTTGAGAACCTGTCAACGTTGGCTTCATCAAGAGCAGCATCAATCTCATCCAAAATGCAGAATGGCGAAGGCTTAACTTTAAAAATCGCAAATATCAAAGCAATTGCCGACATGGTTTTCTCGCCGCCGGAAAGAAGAAGTACATTCTGCAGTTTCTTTCCCGGAGGCCGGCAGATAATCTCAATCCCCGACTCAAGCGGATCATTCTCATCAAGCAAGAAAAGCTGCGCGTCACCGCCGTTAAAAAGCAGGCGAAAATAGTTCTTAAATTCCACCTTCACTTTCTCAAATGTCTCCATAAACATCTGCTTTGTAGTACGGTTAATTTTTAAAATTGCCTGATGCAAAGATTCTTTTGCCTGGCCAAGGTCAGTCTGTTGCTGAATAAGAAAATCGTAACGCTTCTTTAACTCATCGTACTCTTCTATGGCAACTAAATTTACCGAGCCGCAGGAATCAAGCTTTCTTTTTAATTCATTGATCTCCTCAGAGAGCCCTTCTTTGCCTAATTCTTTATCTTGTTGATTCTGTTGATCTAAATCTATTCTATAAGCAGAAAGCATCCTTTCCTTTATTGTCGCATAGCGATAATCCAAATCTTTATCACGCATCGCTAAATCATGCAATTGGTTTTTAACCTGGTCAAGCGCCTTACGGTCAGCCTCAATCTTCTTGACTAACCCGGCTGTTCCCCCGGAAACCTCATTGTATTTAAGTTCAACTTGATAAAATTCACCTTTTTTTTGTTCAATTAAAATTTCTGACTGCTTAATCAAATCCTGGCATTGCGTAATTTCAAACTTCAAAGCATCTTGGCGCTCTTTGGCTTCGTTAATTTGCCTCTCAATATTCTCCAGGCTCCCCTTATCCTGAGCATAGGTTTCATCTAAGATTTTTAGAGTCGCCTCATCGGAACTAAAACGCTTATTAAGCGCTTCAATTTCAGTTTTAGTTTGAGTAATCAAAACCAGGACTTCCTCACGCGCCTTACTGTTTAACGTAATGGCGTCCTCTTCTTGCCCAATTAAATCCTGTTTAAGCCTTTGTTGGTTATTTAAACTAGAAAGCTGCTCCTGAAAAGTAGCTAAATTCTGCTCGATTGCAGTAATCTCGCGCCCTACATCAGAAAGCTCCATTACAATAACATCCTCTTCTTCTTTAATTTTATTAAATTGTTCCTGAGTCGCCTGGCAGCTAGATTCTTTATTAGCTAACGTAATCTCGTGATTGCGCAGTTCTTGCTCAAGATCCACGGACATCTTAGTTAACTCCGAAATGCAGGTCTGACGCAATATCATTTTGTTCCTCAGTTCACCAAGATTCTCCTCTATTTTTAAAATCTTTTCATCAATATTGCGCGTATCTAATTCGATGGGCTTGGCCTCTCCGCTTATTTTAAAAACAGAGGTATCCGCTATATGACCATCTTTTTCAAAAAGGCCTTGATTCTGAATCTTTACCACCAATCCGGTCAGGCTCTCACTTGGCGCCTTATCCAGATAAATCACCGCATTCAAAGATTCACCAATATCATCATATTTACTCTTTAATTTCTCTAAAAATTCCTTGTGGGAAACCAGGGTAATTTTTTCATTTTCAAGATTGGCAATCTCTTTATTAATCTCATTCAAATTTTGCCCTTCCTGCTGGAGGCTTATCTTTACATCAGATATCTTTTTACTAAATTCATCAACCAGCGTACGGGTAGCTATCAACTCCTCAGCAACCTTTTTGAGGACTTCCTCAGTGATCACCTTCTCTTCATAAACTTTAGCTTTTTCAATTTCTAACCTTTTTTTACGCGCCAAGAATACCTGATGCCTAGAGTTGAAATTCCCTATTTCATTATGAACATTGGAAATTGCAGCCTCTAAATCTAAAATTAATTTTTTGCTTTCGGAAATAACCTCTAGGGAGTTTTTAATAAGAACGCCTAGCTTATTGATTTCATCTTCCTTCTGTTCCAAAACAGATTGTTTACTGTCTATATTCTCTTTGAGGCTTGCGTACTCACTACGTACCTTTTGCAGCTTCTCCTGGTCCTGGACGAGCTTGGCATGAGCCTGATCAATCTGCCCAACTAAAACTCCATAATTCTGGGTTAATTCGACTATACGCTGCTGATTAAAATTAATATGTTCGTTATTGCGTATCAGGCTGTTTTCCAAACTGAGCATTTGACTGCGCACATCCATTAAGGCTTGTTCTAAAGTTTTTAACTCCGACTGACGGTTAGCAATCTTTTCTTCCTGTTGCCTGACTAATTCATTCAAAGATGACTCTTCTTTTTCCAAAACAGCCAGTTGATGAATAAGTTCGTCCTTTTCTTTGAGCAGATTTTTTTTATCAAGGACAGCCAAGTCAATTTCTTTCAATTTCAGTTCTTCAAAAATTTCCTTATATTTTCGCGCTTTATTAGCTTGGCGCTCTAAAGATCCAATCTGACGCCTAACTTCTGTAACAATATCATTTACACGCAGAAGATTTTGTTCGGTCTCTTCCAGCTTACGCATAGTTTCTCTTTTCTGAGCTTTATACTTACTTATTCCACTTGCCTCATCAAAAACAATCCTGCGGTCTTCCGGGCGAGAACTTAATACCAAATCAATTTTCCCCTGGGCAATAATAGAATAACTTTCAGCACCAATACCCGTTCCTAATAACAGATCCAGAATATCCTTAAGCCGCACTGTGGCTTTATTAAGCATATATTCGCTTTCCCCTGATCGAAAAAGCCTGCGGGTAATCAACACCTCCGGATTATCAACATTAAAAAAACGGCTGGTATTATCAAAAGTCAGGCTTACCTCAGCCATGCTCAGCGGCTCCTTGTTATCCGTACCATTAAAGATAACATCAAGCATCTCTGAACCGCGTAATGATTTTGCCGACTGCTCCCCTAGAACCCAACGGATAGAATCAAAAATATTCGATTTTCCGCAGCCATTCGGCCCGACAACAGCGGTAATTCCCGGCTCAAAATTAAGCGTAGTCTTATCGCAAAATGATTTAAAACCAACCAATTCTAGTCTTTTAAAATACATATTTAATTCCTCCTAATGTAGAAACATACACCGGCGCAATACCAATTAGCGCCGCATGTTAATGAGGTTGGGACTGGCCATCAAGCCAGTCGTCAATCTTATCTTTTTTAAAGCGCCATTGGCCTACAAGTTTTAGCGCAGGTATCTTATTATGCTTTAGCCAATCATAAATAGTGCGGCGGGTAACTTTTAAATAGTCCGCCAGGTCTTCAATAGTCATCAAATTGTTATTTACCATAGGTTTATTATAAACAAAAAAGCCCTTTTTTGTCAAGGAGAATCTTTACATTCTTTAACATATACATGCAAATAATACCAAAAACATGGGGACGGTTTTCTTTTTTAAATTTTAAAAAGAGAACCGTCCCCTAGATTTAACTTTATTTCCGGAGAGCTATTTTGAAAGCTTGCGTTAAAGCAGGAACAACCTGAAAAAGATCGCCGACAATTCCATAGGTAGCAACTTTGAAAATTGGAGCTTCAGGATCTTTATTGATGGCAACGATAATTTTTGAAGACTGCATTCCAACAAGGTGCTGAATTTGGCCGCTTATCCCGCATGCAAAATAGATCTTCGGGCCAACTGTACGGCCGGTCTGTCCAACTTGATGCGAATAAGGCATCCAACCGGAATCCACCGCCGCACGCGATGAGCCGACTGCAGCCCCTAAAACATGAGCCAGGTCTTCTAATAATTTAAAATTTTCATGAGAGCCTATCCCGCGGCCTCCGGAAACAATAATATTTGCTTCGGATAAATTTACCGTAGATTCAATCTCTTCAACAATATCAATAAGCCTTGTGCGTGAAACATAAAGAGAATTGTCGAAACTTTCCTTTATAATCTTACCTTTGCGTTTTTTATCAGCGGGCATGGGGACAAAAACTTTATGCCTTACTGTTGCCATCTGCGGGCGGTAATTGGGAGAAATAATTGTAGCCATGATATTGCCGCCGAAAGCCGGGCGCGTCTGCAATAGAATCTTTTTATCCGGGTCAATATCCAACCCCGTGCAATCTGCGGTTAGTCCTGCCTTGATATTTATAGCCACGCGAGAAATCAAGCTCCTGCCAATATTTGTTGCTCCACACAAGAGAATTTCAGGCTTATATTTCTTAACCAACTCTACTAAAATATTCGTATATGGCTCATCCTGGAAATTAGCCAACTCAGGAGCTTCTACTAAATAGATATTATCTGCCCCGCAGAAAATTAATTCATCCAATTGATCTTCTATTTTATCTCCAATTAATACCCCGCTTACCTGGCAATTTAATTTCTTAGCCAACTCTTGAGCCTTGCCTAATAATTCGTATGAAACCGACTGCACCCGGCCATTCTTCTGTTCGATAAAAACCCAAATTCCTTTATAATCTTTTATATCAGGCAATTCACATTGAGCCGGGGTCTTCTCTAGTAAAACCGCTTTAAACTTGCATACATCTTTACATGAGCCGCAAAGTGTACACTTATGCAAATCAACTGATGCCTTCTTATCCATAATCCGAATAGCATCAAAAGGACAGGCTTTAACGCACAAAGAACAACCGGTGCATTTCTCAACGATAATAGCAATAGACATTTTTTAATTAACCTCGTCTTTAATTAAACTCACCAGCTCTTTGGCAATCTCGTCAATCTCGCCTTTAAGTATCTGGCCGCCAACCCTTGGTGTTGGAGTAAATATCTTTACTACCTGAGTAGGTGAACCGCATAAACCAATCTGTTGCGGATCCAAATCCAGCTCCTTTTGAGTCAACATAGTAATTTTGGCGCTTTTTGCGCGCATTAAGCCTTTTAACGAAGGAATCCTTGGTTCGTTGATCTCCTTAACTACGGTTAAAAGCGCAGGAAGCGGTGTTTCAATAATTTCATATCCCTCTTCCAGCATTCTTTCCAGGCGCATAGACTTATCCGTTGCCTCTTCTACTTTTTTAACATAAGTTACCTGCGGAATATTCAAATGCGTGGATATTCCCGGGCCAACCTGCGCCGTGTCTCCATCTGAAGCTTGTTTGCCACAAATAATCAAATCAAAAGCTCCCAGCTTCTTAATTGCTCCTGCCAAAGTATAGCTGGTTGCCCAAGTATCGCTTCCGGCAAAGGCACGGTCGCAAACTAAATAACCTTCATCAGCACCCATAGAAATTGCTTCACGCAAAGCCTGATCTGCCTGAGGCGGCCCCATGGTAAGCACGCTAATCTTACCGCCAAATCTCTCCTTAAGCCTCACTGCTTCTTCAATAGCATACATATCAAAAGGATTTATAATCGCCTTGACCCCTTCGCGCATCAGTGTATTGGTCTCAGGGTTAATCCTTACTTCAGTAGTCTCAGGAACCTGTTTGATACAAACGATTATATTCATATTTAATCTTTAGCTGTAAGCTGTAAGTTATAAGCTATAAGCCGCCGTAAGCTTAAAGCTTAGGACTTATAGTTTACCACTCATTTGGCCATTTCCTTAATTACTTTCAAACCAATAATACCGCGCTGCACCTGGTTTGTCCCCTCATAGATCTGGGTAATTTTAGCATCACGTACATATTTTTCAATCGGATAATCTTTCATATATCCGTATCCGCCGAATAATTGCAAAGCATCTACGCTAACCTTCATCGCTACATCTGAAGCATACATCTTGGCCATTGCCGATTCTTTAGATACATCCTTTACTCCGGCATCAAGCATTCTAGCGGTAGAATAAACTAAACCGCGGGCTGCTTCGATTTCCGTAGCCATATCTGCTATCATCCACTGGATTCCTTGGAAACTGGATATCGGTTTACCAAACTGTACTCTTTCGCGCACATATTTTACTGCTAACTCCAAAGCCCCCTGGGCAATACCTAATGCCTGAGCCGCAACACCCGGCCGCGACATATCAAAAGTCCTCATAGTGACGATAAAACCCATGCCTTCTTTTGCCAATAAATTCTCCTCTGGGATCAAACAATCAGTAAAAATCAGTTCGCGCGTACTTGAGGCGCGAATACCAAATTTATCCTCTTTTTTACCAAAAGTAAAACCAGGAGTTCCTTTTTCAACGATAAATGCAGTTGCCCCACGAGCTCCTTTTGTTTTATCAGTCATGGCAATTACAACATAAGTTTCGGCATCTCCGCCGTTAGTAATAAAATGCTTGAGGCCATTTAAAATATAATGCTTTCCTTCTTTTCTAGCAACAGTTTTAATTCCTGAAGCATCAGATCCAGCCTCAGGTTCAGTAATGGCGAATGCCGCAACCTTTTTACCTTTAGCTAGGTCAGGTAAATATTTTTTCTTCTGTTCATCGGTACCAAACAAAACAATCGGGATTGTCCCCAGAGCGCTGGCCGCATAGCAAACTGCAATACCGCCGCAGGCACGGGAAAACTCTTCGGTTGCCAAGCATAGATTCATTGTGCTATTGGCAAAACCGCCGTACTCTTCAGGAATAAATAAACCAAACATATCAGATTCACCCATGACCTTTAAAACATCCCAGGGGTACTCTTCGCTAATATCATATTTAGCCGCTGCCGGACGAATCTTTTCTTCGGCAATCTTATGCGCCAAATCCTTGATCATCTTTTGTTCATCGGTCAATAAATAATCCATTTGTTTCCTCCTGATTGTTAAGCTGTAAGCCTTAAGTTATAAGCTGTAAGCTTAAAACTTAATACTTACAGCTTAAAGCTTATGCTTATAATTGCAAATCAAAAATTATAGCATATAAATTTATTTTTACAATGATTTTAGCAGGGCAATCTCCTGGCAGTTGGGGAATTTACAGCAGTTAATACACTCCGCCCAGATTTTATGCGGCAGTGCCTCATGTTTTATCTTTCTAAACCCTAACTTTTTGAAAAAATTGGGTTTGTAGGTTAACGCAAAAACTTTTCTTGCTCCCATCACTTGGGCTTCTGCAAGGCAAGCCAAAACTAAATCACGGCCCAAACCTTTTCCTTGCTTATTTTTAGCAACTGCCAAAGATTTAATTTCCGCTAAATCATCCCAAGAGATATGTAAGGCAGCGCAACCGGTTATCTTTCCTTTATCTTCATAAACCCAAAAATCACGGATATTCTCATAAAGCTCATTAAGTGAACGAGGCAGCATAACATCCTGCCTTGCGAAATAACCAATCAACCCCTGAATTTGTTTAATATCTTTTATTTTGGCTTTTCTAATCATCGTTTCCTTACTTTAGTCATTCCCGTGAAAAGCGGGAATCCATTCTTTTAGATCCCCGCTTTTCACGGGGATGACCACGCTACGCGTGGTCACTTAATTTCTGTTCCTTTGGCGACTACAACAATTCCTGATTCACTGACAAAAAACCTCTTTTTATCTTCTTCTAAATTAAAACCGATAATCATCCCCTGTGGAATATTCACATCTTTATCAATAATGGCGCGTTTAATCTTAGCATACCTGCCGACATTAACCCCTTCCATTAAAATTGAATCATACACTTCAGAGAAACTATTTATTCGAACATTCGGTGATAATATTGAACGCTGCACTCTGCCGCCGCTAACAACGCAACCTTCGGAAACTATCGAATCAAGCACCAATCCCACCCGCCCTTCTTCTTTGTCCCCCGAATGCACAGTTTTAACCGGTGGATATTGCTCCTGAAAAGTCCTGATTAACCACTCCTGATCATAAAGATTAAATGTGGGATTTACCTGAATTAGCTCCATATTTGCTTCATAATAGGCATCAATAGTTCCAATATCCCGCCAATATTCCTCTTCCTTGTCTTTATTACGGAAATCATAGGCAATAATCTTCATTCCTTTTTTTAACATCTGAGGAATAATATCTTTACCAAAATCATGTGATGATTTATGATTCCTGGCATCCTCCAATAACTCCTGCATCAGGACAGACTGATTGAATACATATATCCCCATTGAACCATAAATTTTATCGGGACTTCCGGGAATAGTTTTAGGATTTACCGGTTTCTCCTGAAAACCCGTGACCCTTCCATTAGGATCCGTTTCAATAACTCCTAAATGTTTGGCTTTAGTTTTATCGATCTCTACAACTCCCACCGTCAGATCCGCATTCTGTTCACGATGTACATCAATCATAGAATAATAATTCATTTTATAGATATGGTCACCGGCTAAAATCAGAACTTCATCCGGCTTATCCATTTCTAAAGTATAGAGGTTCTGATAGATGGCATCGGCCGTACCCAAATACCAGGAATCTCCTATACGCTGTTGGGCAGGAAGTAATTCAATAAACTGGCCTAGCTCCGAAGGCAGAAAATTCCAACCCAAGCGAATATGCCTTTGCAAAGAAGCGGATTTATATTGTGTTAAGATATAAATCTTACGCATCCCTGAATTAATACAATTGCTTAGAGTAAAATCGATAATCCGATAAATCCCGCCGAAAGGGACTGCCGGTTTAGTGCGGTCTTTGGTTAAAGGCAGGAGCCGTTCTCCTTTACCACCTGCCATAATAAAAGTTAAAACTTTACGCATCACTTCAAAAATGCTCCGGCTATGCCATGCCTAATCATCATAACCGCAATGGCAGCTAACAATATATAGATTATTTTAGAGAATGCTCGAATACCGCTTGGGCCGATAAACTTTATAATTACATCCGCTTTAACCAAAGCAAGCCAGACAAAAATCATATTTAATATCAATGCAACTAAAGTAGGTACGGCGCCAAAACTATTCATCATCATTAGCGTCGTGGTTAAAACCGCCGGGCCCGTAATTAAAGGGGTCCCTAATGGAAATACACCCATATCTTTAGCATGCGAGTTGGTTAAAGTACTTTTCTGAGCCCCTGGCATTAATAAGCGAACAGCAATAATAAATAAAAGCGCCCCTCCTGCAATCTGAAAATCCGGAATAGTTATGCCCAACAGCGAAAATATCCACTTGCCTACAACCATAAAAATAACCGCAACCGCAGTAGCCGTAGTAACCGCATCCAAAACTATCTTTTTCTGCTGAGCCTTAGAAAAATTTTCAACCAAAGATAAGTAGATAGGAATATTGCCAATGGCATCCACCGCCACAAAAAGCGGAATAAAGCTAAGTATATAAGGCTTAAATAGTTCCATCATAGTTAAATATTATATCGAATAGTCCCTAAAATGGCAATAGAAAAAATCAGGGGACGGTTCTATTTTTCCTTTAAATAAAGGGACCGTTTCTATTTTTCCTTCACCAGACTTAGTTGAAAAATAGAAACGGTCCCTTTATTTAGCTGCTAAGGTCATTCAATCTTATTGATGAGGAACAGACAAAAAAAGCTAGTTAATGCAGATAGAACGATCAGCCATTTTAAGCCGATTATTGGAAGTAAAAACGCACCTGACAGATTACTTGATACATCAGATAGGTTATTTATACTGCATAAAAGCGCAAATGAGGTCGCCTCTAATCCTTTGATTGAATGCCTGGCCATAAAATCCATAACCATTAAAAATATAAACATACCTATAAGGTTATATATTATATCGTAGGCAACCGCGGTTAATGGAGTGTAATATAAATAACTTAGCGTAGTCAGGGCGCCGGTAAACACCGAAAAATACAACCATTTCTTAATGTTTATCCTCTGGCTAAATTTATAATAAAGCAGCGCACCAATAACCCCAAATAAAGTACCTATCGTAGCCAGTGTCCCAATCCACATCTTGCCCCATTTAAAACTATCACGCTGGATAAAAAATAAAGGAGTGCCAAAAGAAGGCGAATATTTATATAAAAATATGAACAGGCCAATAATTAATATCTTTCTATCGCTAAAAAGCCTCTTTAAATCCGTAAATAAGGTTGAATACTTCTTTTCTGCTTTGTTTTCCTGATAAAAATATGTTGGTAAACCAACTAACAGATAAATCGGAATTAAACATAAGAAACCTATTCTGTAATCCCACTTCTGCGCAATAAAGGCTCCGCCTATGCCGGTAAATAATCCAGCCACTAATATTGAGGCCCACTGGATGCTTTGGATTTTTCCTGTAGCCTGATATTTTTTCCCCTCTACGCACATGATTCCATCAACCGCCACATCCCGAAAAGCCGCACCCGAAGAATTAAGAACGAGTAATACTACCAAAATAATAAGCGGCAGCTGCATTAAGCCTAAAAGTAAAACAAAAACTATATCCAGTAAAAGAGAAATAAATATCCAAATACGTTTAGTAAATGAATTATCTATAGCATAACCAATTAATGGTTTAACCAGCCAGGCAAAAGTAGTGAGGCTGCCTAAAACCATTATTTTTTCAGGAGAAAAATGCAAAGTTTCTTTAAGATAATAAAACAGCCCCTGAGCAGGCAGGCCTTCTATGCCTTGCGTAAAATAAACCGCACTACTTAAAGCAAAAACCCAAAATAATTTTTTATTTTTCATCTTTAAATTAAAAGGGGACGGTTCTCTTGAACAAGAGAACCGTCCCCTTTATTCTTTTATTCTGCTTTATTTAGTTTTTGCTGCATCCGGCTTGGCTGTTGGTGCTGGCGTCTGAACCTTTTCTGTTTCAGCCTTTACTGCTTGGACTTTTGCTGGTTCTGTCTTGACTTGTTCTGTCTTAGCTGCTTCAGTATTAGTTGTTGCCGTTTTAGGCAATTCTGCCTTTGGCCTAACAGTACGCACATCACGCATCAATGACTTACTCTGTTTAACTGACAATACCGCCAAGCTCAAGCAGGTTATAAAAAAAACAATAGACATAATCGTAGTTGTACGCGTAAGAAAAACGCTTGTCTTTGTACCAAACATCGACTCAACTCCGGCAAAACTCTCGACTAACCCTGCTCCTCTTCCACGCTGAATTAAAACCAAACCAATTAAAATTATACAGGCAGTCACATGGATTATAATCAAAAATGTCATCATTTCACAACCTCGCTTGCTTTAGTTACTATTGAACTAAAAGAATCTGTCTTTAAGCTTGCTCCACCCACTAATGCTCCATCTACATCCGGTTTACCCATCAATTCTACAATATTTTCAGGCTTAACACTTCCGCCATATTGAATCCTAACTTGGCTGGCAACTTCTTCCCCATAAATCTTTTTTAATAAATCACGTATGAACTTATGCGCTTCCTGCGCCTGCTGGCCGGTGGCAGTCTTACCAGTGCCGATTGCCCAAACCGGCTCATACGCAATTACTATTTTAAGCATATCATCTACATTAATGTCAACTAAACCGTTTTCAATATGATCTTTAATCACCTTAAATGTATTATTAGACTCTCTTTCCTGTAGATTCTCACCCACACATACAATAGGAGCTAATCCGTGTTTTAAGCTAGCCTTAATCTTTTTATTCACAGTTTCGTTAGTCTCGCCAAAAAACTGCCTGCGTTCAGAATGCCCGATAATAACATACTGGCAGCCGGCATCTTTAAGCATAAGCCCAGAAACCTCTCCGGTAAAAGCCCCTTCATCCTGCCAATAAATATCTTGAGCTCCTAACTGGATATCCGTTTCATTCAAAACTTCAGCTACTTCATTTAAAGCGGTAAATACTGGGCATAACACCACATCAACCTTCGCAAAATCTAATTTAAAGAGTTCGCGTTTTAAACCATTGGCTAAATTAATGGATTCATTGATTGTCTTATACATCTTCCAATTTCCGGCAATAATTGTTTTCCTCATTTTATTTTTCCGTAAGCGCAGCAATCCCTGGCAAAGATTTTCCCTCCAGAAATTCCAGGCTTGCCCCTCCCCCCGTTGAGATATGTGACATTTTATCTTCTAATTTAAATTTAGCAATTGCTGCTGCCGTATCTCCTCCGCCGATTATCGAGGTAGTTTTTAACGTAGCAATAAATTCAGCTAGGCTTTGAGTCCCTTTGCTAAAATTATCCATTTCAAATATTCCCATAGGGCCATTCCAAACAATAGTTTTAGCGAATTTTAATTTACCCTCAAATAACTTAATTGTTTTTGGTCCGATATCAACGGCAATTTTGCCATCAGGAATATTATCTGCGACAATTTCAGTTAAGGCATTCGGATCGATATTGTCCACAACCACATTATCAATGGGTAACAAGATTTCCTTATTTAATTTTTTAGCTTGGTCTAAAATTGATTTAGCTAGATCTAACTTATCTTTTTCCAGCTTTGAATTACCAATCTGTTTGCCTTGAGCTTTTAGAAACGTATAAGCCATGCCTCCTCCGACGAGAATGGCGTCACATTTAGGAAGCAGGTTCTGAATAAGGCCGATTTTATCCGTCACCTTTGCTCCGCCCAAAATAACCATAAAGGGCTTCTGAGGATTACTCACGGCACTACCTAAATATTTAATCTCTTTCTCTAAAAGAAAACCTGCGGCAGATTTTAAGAAATGTGTAACCCCTTCAGTAGATGCGTGTGCGCGATGGGCGGTACCAAAAGCATCATTAACAAAAATATCAGCCAAAGATGCTAACTGCTTGGCAAAACCAGCGTCATTAGCCTCCTCTTCAGCGTGAAAACGTAGATTCTCCAGTAAAATTACCCTATCTTTCGATTTATCGATTTCCTGCTTAATATTATCACCTACACAATCGCTCAAAAACAGTACATTTTGCCCTAAGAGTTCTTTCAGGCGAGCTACTACCGGCTTAAGGCTGTATTTGGCAACCGGCTTGCCATCAGGACGGCCCAAATGGCTCATAATCACCAGCTTCTTTGCGCCATTCTCTAAAATATATTTTAAGGTAGGCAGAGTTGCCTGAATACGTATATCATCAGTAATATTAAGGTTGGCATCAAGCGGCACATTAAAATCCGCACGCACCAAAACTACTTTATTTTTTATATCAATATCTTTTAAGGTTAATTTTGCCATCTTTTCTCCTTACCCACCAGGGTAACACCAGCGCAATTCCTTATAGCGCTGGGTGTAATGCTTAAAAAATAGAATAGTGACAGTCACTATTGGGACAGCCATTTAGACTTATAATCCCTTCTTAACAATATAATCGCATAAATCCACTACACGGTTAGAATAACCCCACTCATTGTCATACCAGGCCAACACTTTAATAAAATCATCCTGAATAACTTTAGTTATTTTGGCATCAACTATCGAGCTTAATAAACAATGATTAAAATCAATTGAAACTACCGGATCTTCGGTGTATCCAAGTATCTCTTTCATCGAGCCTTCTGCCGCTGCCTTAAAAGCAGCATTTAGCTCCTCAACAGTCACTTTCTTAGATAAGGTTGCGCTCAAATCCACGACCGAAACATTAGGTGTAGGCACACGGATTGCAAAACCATCAAGTTTGCCTTTTAATTCCGGGATAACCAATGATATTGCCTTAGCAGCTCCGGTAGAAGTAGGAATCATGGAAACCGCAGCAGCGCGGGCACGCCGTAAATCTGAGTGTGCCATATCCTGCAATCTTTGGTCATTAGTATAGGAATGTATCGTAGTCATAAGCCCCTTCACAATACCCCAGTTATCGTTGATAACCTTAGCAACAGGAGCAAGGCAATTGGTGGTACAGGAAGCATTGGAAATTACATGATGATTCTTAGGATCATACTTTGACTCATTAACACCCATAACAATCGTTATATCTTCTCCTTCAGCCGGAGCAGAGATAACCACTTTTTTAGCGCCACCCTTAGTTATATGATTCTCTGCGCCTTTTACTTCTTTGCCTTTTTTATTCACTCCATCTTTTTTAATTGTAAATAACCCTGTGGATTCAACTACAATCTCCACTCCCAAATCTTTCCAGGGAAGCTCAGCCGGATCTCTTTTGCTTAAAACTTTAATATCTTTGCCATTAACTGAGATTACATCATCAGCAGTTGCCTTTACTTCACCATTAAAACGTCCGTGCACAGAATCATACTTAAAAAGATAGGCATTACTTTTGGCATCAGTTAAATCATTGATTGCCACAAGTTCTATGTTTTTACTATTTTTTTCTAAAATTGCGCGCGCCACAAGACGACCAATCCTACCAAAACCATTAATACCGACTTTAACTGCCATCTGACTCCTCCTCTTTATATTTTGACGAAACAGTTTCCAACCTAATCTGGTAACAGTTTCCCGATTGAAGCGGAAACTGTTTCGCAGCTAATCGGCAAACGTGGGTAATCTTTACCCCAATTCTTCTATACGGCTTTTAAATACTGAGCGGCTAATTCAGGCGAGGTTGGATCAATATAGAAACCGGTCCCCCACTCAAAACCTGCAACTTGCGTAAGCTTTGGCATAATCTCAATATGCCAATGGTAATACTCCACATCAGCTTCACCGTTAATAGGCGCAGAATGAATTATATAATTATATGATAAATTTACAAATACTTTTTTTAGTTTTGTTAATGTATCTTTTAAAATCTGTGCTAAGGCCGATAGTTCCGGACCTGATGAAATATGGCTAAAATAACCACTATGCTGCTTGGGCATGATCATGATTGCAAATGGAAACCGGGAAACAAAAGGACAGAAAGAAATAAAATATTTATTTTCTAAGATTATTCTTGATTTATCGCCAATCTCCTGGCGAAGGATATCACAGAATATACAACGCTCACGGTAATTATAATAATCACGCGCGCCGTGAATCTCTTCCAGCGTATTTTTTGGCACCATAGGCAAGGCTATCAATTGCGTATGAGGATGCTCTAATGTCGCCCCGGCGGCAGCTCCATAATTACGAAAAACCATAATATATTTAAAACGACTGTCTTTTTTTAAGTCCGCCAGGCGCTCGCAGCACATTTTAAGATAGCTTTCAATTTCCTGCTCTAAGAGCTCTGGAATATCCTTATTATGGTATGGGCTTTCAATTAAAACTTCATGCGCTCCTATTCCGTTTGACATATCATAAATACCTATTCCTCTGCGGTTAAGATCGCCTTCAATCTGTAAAGCCGGAAATTTATTGGCAACCACACGTACCTGCCAGCCGACAGAATTTGCTGCAGTACCTGGATCACGAAAACAGCTTATCTCCGGAGGAGTCATAGATTCATTACCATAACAAAACGGACATAATCCACCTTCGGGAATATGCTGTTCATATTTAATGTCTTGTGGTTTCTTTGGGCGCTCTGTATCCACAATCACCCATCGGCCAACAACCGGATCCCTTCTTAATTCACCCATTTAAATTTCTACCTCTCTTAAAAATTTAGCTGTTTCCTCCGGAGGAAGAGGACAGATATAAAAACCTGTTCCCCATTCAAAACCAGCAACTTTGGTCAAGTGAGGCATAATCTCAATATGCCAATGATAATCCTGATCAATAGTTTTCCAATAACCGCTCTTTTGTCTTCGGAATGGTGCAGTATGAATTACGTAATTATAATCCGGATCATTTAACCCGATTTTCATTTTTAAAAGAACAGCTTTGAGCAGGCGAGCAAGGTTTCTGCGTGATTCGGCATCCATACAGGTATAATCCGAACAATGCTGCTTCGGTAAAATCCAGGTTTCAAAAGGAAAACGCGCAGCAAACGGAGTAACCGCTAAAAAACCATCCAAATCCAAAATTACCCTCTCCTTTTGCGCCAACTCCTGTTTAATCAAATCACAGAATACGCAGCGTTCATGATATTCATAGTAGAGGCGCGCGCCTGCTAACTCCTCTTTTACTCGCTTAGGGTTAACCGGAGTAGCAATCAACTGTGAACGAGTATGCCTGATTGCCGTGCCTCCTGAACCCTTACCATAATTTTTGAATACTAAAACATATTTAAAACGGATATCTTTCTCCAAATCAATTATTCTATCAGAATAACAATTAAGTATTTTAGTAATTTGTTCTTCACTCAAATCCGCCATATTGGCTATATGCTGATTAGTTTCAATTACAATCTCATGCGCGCCTACTCCGTTCATTACGTCATAAACACCATTTCCCCGGCGCTCCAGATCGCCTTCTACTCTTAAAAAAGGTGAGATACTAGGAACGACACGTAAATCCCAACCCGGAGCATTACGAGTAGAATTATGCGGACGAATAGCATAAATTTCAGGGGGAGTTTTTGCTTCTTTGCCTTCGCAAAATGGGCAGTCCAACGGATTCTCCTGATCTTTAGTCTGGCTTGCAAATTGATCAGGACGACGAGCACGTTCAGTGGAAATAATTACCCACCTACCTATAACTGGATCTTTTCTTAATTCTGGCATAGGGAATAATTATAACAGAAGGGCTAAATCTTGCAACTACTTTTTACCCAAAACTTCTCCTGCAGCAAGTTTATGGCCGATAATAAAATTCTGCGCGCTCATGCATTTGCCTCCTTCCAGCTGAAGTTGGTCAACTTTTAAAAACCCTCTACCGCAAGCTATAACAATACCATGTTTATCCGCCTTGACTACTTCACCGGGTAAAGGTTTATGATTAGGAAATATTGCGGAAACTTCCGAATGAAAAATCTTTAGTATTTTCCCGCCATAGCTAGTAAAGGCTCCCGGCCAAGGCAAGACCCCTCTTATCTGATTATGAATATTTACAGCAAAATTGCCCCAATCAATTAAACCAATTTCTTTCTTTAACTTTGGAGCATAAATAACATCCTCTTCTTTCTGATCAACTAAATGATAATCCCTGCTATCAATACACCTAAGGGCCTCAATTAAAAGCCTAGCTCCACAAATACGCAACTTTTCTTCAAGAGTTATCGATGTATCTTCATTTTCGATCTTTACCTCTTCCTGCATAATAATTGGGCCGGCATCCATCAAGCGGGCAACGTAAATAACCGTAATCCCGCTCTTTTTCTCTCCGTTAATTATTGCCCAATTAATCGGGGCTGCCCCACGGTAGCGCGGTAAAAGCGAGGCATGAATGTTAACTGGCATAATTTTAGGAATATCCAAGACCTCCTGGGATAATATCTGCCCATAGGCTACGATCACAAAAACATCCGCACCGATAGCTTTTAAAAATTTTACGCTTTCTCTAGCTTTAATATCCTTCGGCTGGAAAATTTTTAGCTTTTCATCAAAGGCAATGCTCTTAACATCCGTACCCGACAGATGCAAATGCCTGCCTCTTTGTTTATCCGGCTGAGTAACCACACAGACAACCTCATAATTGTTTTTTATCAAGGCCTCAAGAGAAGCAACAGCAAAATGTGAACTACCAAAAAATACTATTTTCATATTAACTCCCTCAAGCACTAAATTCTAAAAACAAGCTGTAAGTTTTAAGCTATAAGCTGTAGGCCTAATGCTTAACGCTTACGGCTTATAGCTAATCCAAAATTTAACGCTCTTTAAACCGGATCCACATCTATCGTAACTATTATACCTGAATAATGCCATTCTTTTAAGTGAGATTTTAAAAAATGGCTGGCTTTTTGTGGACTAGATGCGCGCATTAATATTTGATAATAAAAATTACCCCGTAACTTAGCAGGCTGGCCGCAATTAAGAGATAATATTTTCATACTGGCCGTCTTTAGAGCATTTAACCTCTGAAATAAATCAACGGATGCCTTTTTAACCTTCTCTGGGTTTATTCCCCTAATCTTAAGCAAAATCATATGTTTAAACGGTGCAAGATTTAACTGTTTACGCTGCGCTAATTCTCTTTCATAAAATAATTCAGGGTCATTCTTAATCAATGCCTGAAAACAATGATGGCTGGCGTTGGCACTCTGAATAATCATTTTCTTAGCGGTCAAACTAACCAAACTCATAAGCATGGAAAATGTTTTTTCAGAAGCCATAAAATCTATCCGGTTAAGCGAATTATCTATAGCCAAAACTCCGATTAAATCAAACCTTATAGAACCCTGCTGTTTTGCTACAAAGCCTGTGCCCACAAAAATATCCGCATCAGATAAATTAACCATGCCTTTTTGCTCATCTATTATCTTAACGGATGCCTGAGGAAAAATCCGGGCTAATTCGCTTTCAACTTTTTCTGTTCCTATACCGGAATACTTAATATAGCCGGCATTACAATTAGGGCAAATCTTAGGCAGCTCCATCTTGAAATTACAATGGTGGCATTTTAATTTATCCTCTCCAAAATGAAATACCAAATTAATATTGCAACGCGGGCATTTCAAAGCCACGCCGCAATTATGACAGCTTGCAGAAGTTGCAAAACCTTTACGGTTAATCACCAGAAGAATTTTTCCTCTTTCACCAAGCGTAGAATATACTGCATCCGCCAACAACTTAGAAAAAATAGATTTAATTTTTCTTTCGGCATAAGCAAGCCGGCTCAAATCAATAACTTTAACAAGCGGGTATGCTGTTTCAGAAGGAACAATTCTAAACTCATGATTCTCTTTATGCGCCAGATAAAAGCTTCTCAAAGATAAGCAGTAGCTGCCCAAAATAATCTTTGCTCCATCAATTTGAGCACGCATCAACCCAACTTCTCTAGCATGATAATGCGGCACCTGCTCCTGTTTATAAACAGAATCATCCTCCTGATCAACAATAATCAACCCTAAATTATTTACCGGAGAGAAAATACTTGAACGTGTTCCAACAACAATGCAACATTGTGCCTGCCTGATTTTTTCCCAGACTTCCAGCTCCTTTAGCTGTTTACGGAATACCAAAAAGACCTCTAAACCTGAATCTTGCTCAATTAATTTCTTCGCCCTTTCTGCCTCAGAAATATCACTAAACAAAACAATCACTGAACGCCTATCTGCACAAAATTGCTTAATCTCTTTTAAATAAACCGACATACGCTCCTGCCCTTGAAGAAAAAGGGGACGGTTCTCTTTTCCTGTAACTTTATTAAAAAAAAGAGAACCGTCCCCTTTTTTAGTTTCTTTACCTTTTCTTAATCCTTCAGGAAGCGCAGTTTCAATAGCCTCTCCCCAGGAACAACAATAATATTGAGCCAAATTCCTAGTTAACAAAAGCATACTTTCATCTAAAATAGGTGCTTGGTCAAGAACTGACAAAATTTCTTTTATTTTTTTAATCTTGGTTTTTTTATTTAATCCAACTACATAGGCTACTTCTCTTTTATTGCGGAAATTTACCAAAACCCTTATCCCAACAGTAATTTTATTCTCTAAATCAGGCGGAACAAGGTAATCAAATGGCCCGTCAATAGGCAGCCCCAATACAACATTAGCGTATAACATCAGCTAGCTCCTGGCAGGCAAATGGCTTAGCCAATGCCATAGCATTGTTTTTTAAACTTTTTAGCTTCTTCGGGTCATTCTTTAAATCAATAACTAACTTCTTAATCTGCTTAATATTCTCAGGTGTAAATCCTACTCCATAAGCAGCCAAAATTTTAGCATTATTTTTCTCTTGGCCGGGTATTGCCGTTATAAATATAGGGACTAATCCCATAACCAACAACTCGGTAATACTTGAACCACCAGGCTTAGTAATCATAATATCAGAAACCGCCATCAGCTCGCCAACGTTATCCACAAATCCAAAAACTCTCACACTCTTATAATCTTTTTTCCTCAGCCTCGTAAATAGAGATTTATTATTCGCACAAACTACCAATACTTGCGTTTCATCACAAAGGCTCTGGGTAATTTTCTCAAGCGGGCCTGTCCCAAATGACCCCGTCATAATCAACACCGTAAACTTATCTACCAAAATACCAAATTTATCTGCCAAGCGCTTTCTATCTTGAGTTTTACTAAAATTTTGGCTGAAGGGAATCCCTAAAACCATAATTTGGATTTCATCTACCCCTGATCTTAATAATTCATCCCTGGTAAACCCTGATGCAGCAATATAGATATCTGTTCCCCTAGATACCCAAAACGGATGTACCCCAAAATCCGTAATCACAGTAATAAGCTTTGACTTAATTTTATTTTTTAATTTTAAACCAGCTGCCAGCTCTGAATTAAGGAAATGCGTAGAAATGATAAAATCAGAATTCTCATCCTCAAGATATTTTACGAATTTTTGACAGCTAAAATAATTTATAATAGAAGAAATTTTACGGATAAATCGACGAGTCAGGTTAAACTCTGCCATCCAGAAGAAAAAACCCCAAAACCAGACAGCAGAATGTACTAAGAATGGATAACCGCGATTATAACAAAAACGAAAAAATCGGCTGGTAAAAGGCAAAAGATCAACCAGCTCAAGAGTTAAATCCTGCCGGTTATTTTTTAGGTAATCATATATTGCCTCAGCTACTTTACGATGCCCGGCGCCTGCTGAAACATAAGTAATTAATACTTTCATAATTTTACTTGTTAAATAAAGGGGACGGTTCTATTTTTCCAGAGAGCAGTTCTAGAAAAATAGAACCGTCCCCTTTTATTTTAAAAATTTAGCTACCGCCAATAAGTTCTTAAATACAAAATCCGGCTTTACTTTCCAATTTTTTTGATTTTTTTGTTTTTCTTTCCCAGTCAACACCAGAATAGACTTGCATCCTGCTGCATTCGCAGTAAAGATATCGCGTATGGCATCGCCAATAAAATAAGCGTCTTTTAAATTAATTTTAAACTCTTCTGCAGCCATCTTTAACAACCCTGGTTTTGGCTTACGACAGGAGCAACCTATTTCTTTACGATGAGTACAATAATAAACCTTATCAATCCTGCCTCCCGCTTTCTCAATATCAGAGAGCATCTTGACAGTTATCATATTTAAAGTTTTCTGGCTATATATACCCTTACCTATTCCAGCCTGATTGGATGCTACAAATATTTTAAAACCATTTTTGGTCAATAAAGCAATTGCTTTTTTTGCATATGGCAAAAACTTGAATTTCTTTATTGAAGTTACATATAGCTTATCCCCAGGATACCTATTTATTACGCCATCTCTATCTAAAAAAATTGCTTTCATAATTTAATACCAATCAAGTAACTTTTAAACGGGGACGTTTCCCTTTTTAGTATTCTATACTTCTAAAAGGGAAACGTCCCCTTTTTAATTCAGTGCCTATTCAAGCTTTGCTTATTTTTATTCTGCATCTCTCTAAACTTTACATAACTTAATATTTGATACAAGGTGTCAAAATAAGCAATAACAAACCCGTACATACCATCCTTATATGATTTCTTACGGATGTATCTTCTAAAAAATCTGTCCACCGCCCTCCAAGAAACCCAAAGTAGCGTCATCTTACGGCCGGTATTTATCCATTTTACCGCTTCAAGAGTAGACTGACGATTCACACTATTTAAAAAATGCTCTAAATCCGGGTATCCTCGATGAATGATATCAAATTTTAGATGTCCGCAGGAGCCTTCAATAAAGGCGCGCGGATGCACCTCAGATTCTTCATATTTAAATTTATCTTTTTTAAATAGCCTTACCTTCGCTGCCGGATACCAACCACCGTATTTTACCCAATAATTACTAATAAAGTTACGCAAAGGAATGTCATAAGCAACAAATTCATCTGTTGCTATTGCGCTCTCAATCTCTATTCTTAATTCAGGCGTAACCGTCTCATCTGCATCAAGGCTTAATACCCAATTATTTTTTGCCTGTGCGTAAGCCCAATTTCTATGCTTACCCTCCACATCCATTTTCCTAAAGAAAACTTTACAGTTATATTTTTTAACAATCTCGACTGTCTTATCTGTACTTTCATCATCTACCACGATAATTTCATCAGCCCACTTCACCGATTCAAGGCACTGCCCAATACATGACTCCTCATTCTTAGTTAAAACTACAACCGATAATTTTGCCATCAATAACTCCTTATCCCGCAAGGGTAGGCCTTCCTATACCTTTTAAGGAAGGGTCATATTTTTACCCTATTTCCCGATTGAGCTGCCTGCCGGCAAGGCAGGGAAACAGTTTCGACTTGAGAAATGATATAATTTTTTTCCTCCAGAGTTAACTCCGGATAAATCGGCAAAGTAAAGGTTTGCTTTGCCGCTTTTTCTGCTTCCGGAAAATTTCCTGTTTTATATCCTAAATATTTAAAACATTTCTGCAAATGCAAAGGAACCGGATAAAATACCCGTGAATCAATTCCTTTTGTTTGCAAGTAATCCACGAAGCTTTTATTTGAAACCTGTGCTCTAAGAACATACTGATGATAAATATGCGTAGAATTTCTAGCTACAACCGGTAACTTAAGATTAAGCCCGGCTAAATTCCTATTGTAGTACTGCGCAACCTCCTGCCTCTTTTTATTCCATATATCAAGATATTTCAGCTTAACATCAAGAACTGCAGCCTGAATTGAATCTAAGCGGTTATTACGGCCCAAAAATAAATGATAATATTTATCCTTATTACCTTGATTACGAAAAATTCTTATTTTTTCTGCCAGGTTTTTAATATTTGTTAATATTAATCCTGCATCCCCAAAGGCACCGATATTTTTTCCAGGGTAGAAACTCACAGTGCCGCAATCACCAAGCGTACCTGCTTTTTTACCTCGATACTCTGCCCCGAATGCTTGTGCTGTATCTTCCACAACCTTGATTTTATACTGACGCGCCAGCTTCAAAACCCCATCCATGTCAGCACAAGCCCCGTAAAGATGCACTGGAATAATTGCTTTTATTTTGAATTTATTCTTTCTAGATAATATTTTTTCCACACTTTCAAGCGAAATATTATAAGTATCGCAATCAATATCCGCAAAAACCGGGACAGCCCCTATATTTGCCACCGCTCCAGCTGTCGCATAATAGGTAAACGCAGGACAAATTACACCATCATCAGGCTTAATTCCCAGCGCTAACATTGCAAGAGAAATAGCGTCGGTACCATTTGAAACTCCAATTGCATATTTTGCGCCGGAATATTCAGTAACATGCCGCTCGAACTTATCGACACCAGATCCAAGAATAAAACTTGTATTATCAATTACTTCTTTTATTGCCGCATCCAATTCCTGACGAATCGGCTCAATCTGCTTCTTTAAATCCAATGTCGGTATATTCATGAATCTCCTTTGATATCCTGATAAAATAAAGGGGACGGTTCTATTTTTCCCGAGTCCAGTTCTAAAAAATAGAACCGACCCCTTTATTTAACTCAATAACTTCACTGCTGCTTCAAAAACTGCTTTCACACTTACGGATTTTAAACATTCCCTGTCTTTATCACATGGGCTTAACCTAAAATTATTATAGCATGGCCGACAAGACATATCCCATTTTAAAACTACATGTTTAAAACTATCTGGAAACGGCCCGTACACCAGCTCGCTTACCGGGCCAAATACAGAAACTGTTTTCACCCCCAAAGCTACTGCCATATGCATAGGGCCGCCATCATTAGTAATGAGTAAATTACAATTTTTAATTACTGCTGGTAAAATCTCCAATCCAATCTTACCTGTAAAATCTATTGGCTTATTACGCATAACATGCGTAATAACTTCAGCAATCTTGCGCTCAGATTCATCTCCTAAAATTACGATTTTTGCTTTAAGCTCCCCGGCAAGCATACCAGCTACTTGAGCAAATTTCAATGCCGGCCAATGCTTATAGACTGAATCCTTACCCCAACTACCTCCTGCTCCAGGGACAATACCAACTATCAAATCATTATCTTGGATTCCGACAACAGTTAATAAATCTAGCGCCTTCCTCCGGCTCTGCGCAGAAATATTCAGGCACAGACTCTTATCTGCCACAGGAATATTCAGAAATTTTAAAAGCTCTAAATAATATTCAACTACGTGTTTATCCTGATATCCTGTCAAATCAATTCGCTTGGTAAGAAACCTGCCTCTTCCCTTATAGTTAAATCCAATGCGTTGGCTGATACCGATTATTTTTGTAAATAAACTATAGCGGTGATCAAGAGAGAAATCAAGACAAATGTCAAAATGCTCTTTTTTTATCTGCCAAGTTAACTTAATTGCATTCCATATT
This sequence comes from Candidatus Omnitrophota bacterium, assembly GCA_028712255.1. Lineage (NCBI taxonomy): Bacteria > Pseudomonadati > Candidatus Omnitrophota > Candidatus Omnitrophota bacterium. The sequence goes on along the minus strand of JAQTQJ010000011.1, from coordinate 20,740 downwards.
CCCTTAAAAAATGATTCCTGAAAAATTTTCTTAAAGTCGCCGCGTGACAGAGCAAAAACCTTGTTTATCTGAGGGTTAGTTTCAAGAATCGGCTTAACCCTTAGATTTGACCAATAACCGATAAAGGAATCTGGATATTGAGACTTTAATGCTTTAATTACCGGCGTAGTAAATAAGACATCCCCGATACCAAAAGGATTAATGATCAAAAAATTAAATTTTTTAGGCGCAGCATCCGTCTCACTTTTAAAAATCATTCCTTGTCCTTTATTCTATTAAATACTTCATCTATGCTTATATCGCTAAGTTTACTCTTTTCAATCACAATATGTCCTTCTCCATATGGCCCCCAACGTTTAGCAGCCTTACCGGCTAAATCATTCCTGAATAACGCTATCACTGGGGTACCTACAGCCGCAGCTAAATGCACTGGCCCGCTATCACCTGAAATAAGTAATGAACAATGTTTTAATAATGCGGCTAATTCCAATAGAGAAGTCTTATTAATCATATTTATAATATCGCCCTCTACTTTTATAGCGTCTTGAGATAACCCAACTAATATAACCTTGAGGCCTAATTGCCGCCTAATACGCCCTGCCAATTCTTTAAAATTATCAATCGCCCAAAGCTTTACCGGATCACTGGTAAAAGGATGTATTGCTATTATTTTCTGATTTGATAGTTCAGGAAAAAGCTTTTCATTAACTTTAATTAAAATAGACTTATTCTGAGTATACGCTCCAACTAAAGCAACTAACTCTAAATTAGAATCTACTTCATGTTTCTTGCCAATATCCTTTGTATCTCTTAGCTTATGAGTAAGCAAAAATCCCCACTTCCTATTATAGCCTACTCTGACAGGAATGCCTGCCAGAAAAATATTCAGATGCGCCTCTTTGGTAGGATTCAAAACAACTCCAAGTTCAAATTTATATTTCCTCAAATTCTTCTTAATTTGATCCCAAACTACTACCTCATCAATACACTCAACTATACTTGCCAATCCACAAACTACAGGATTTACCGCCAAGGTAAGCTTTGCCTGGGGATATTCCTCTTTCAGTGCCCTTAGAGCCGGAATATTCAGTAAAAACTCTCCAAACCTGTCATTACGGACTGCTAAAATCCTTTTAATCTTATGTTTATCTATCATGAAAAATTAGAAAAGCGTATAAATGAATGGAGCTACTGCACTACTCTGTGTAAAAAATACCAACATCCCAAACAAAACAAACATAATTAAAATCGGAGTTAGCCACCACTTTTTCCTTATCCACAGAAACTCCCCTAACTCTTTTAAAATTAAAAATTTACCCACTTTATCCTCCTAAAATTGTTTTTCATAAGAAGAGATACCAGAACCTTTATCCTTTTTTCTCCAGTATGTCTTTTCAGCTTTATTTATTTTTATATCTAGCAAATCTTTTCGTAATAATTTCAGGATCACGCCTATTGGAGTAAAAATAAAATAGAACATCAAAAATAAAACCAACCTGGTATTAATCCAAGATAAAACAAGGGCTAATTTCATCCAGGATATGTATAACGGATAAAGCAGGCTAGGCAAAATAAAAGCTACTAAAAAAAACAAGATCGATACTATTGCAACAAAAAAAATATTTTCATGCTTAAAAAATAAGACCACACTTATAACTATAAAAATAAACCCCATAGTTATCCCAAAACTTTTAAGTATTTGCGTATTGGCATTCTTCATCTTAATCAAGCGTAAATTCTTTCTGCCATTTTAAATCTTTTTCTATGGGCTTCTGCTTAGTTTTATCGAGCAGAAAACTACCCATAACCAGATAATCCATCTCAGTGCGCATAAAACACCTAAAGGCATCCTCAGGAGTCAAAACTAAAGGTTCTCCTCTGACATTAAAAGAAGTATTGATTATAACCGGGCATCCTGTTTTCTGATAAAACTGATTTATAAGATCATAATAAAGAGGATTGTCTTCTCTGGCAATAGTCTGAACTCTAGCTGTATAATCCAAATGCGTCACAGCAGGAATACTAGAGCGTGAGTCTTTTAACCTTTCAAACCCGCTTTTATTTTCTTCGGATACATAAAATCTTTTTTCTTCCTTAACCGCAGCGACCAAAAGCATATATGGGCTATCTCCCTTTAAATCAAACCATTCATTTGCCTTCTCTCTTAAAACCGTAGGCGCAAATGGCCGAAATGATTCACGGTATTTAATCTTTAAATTCAGCTTTAACTGCATATCAGCCTTACGCGCGTCAGCGATAATACTCCTTGCCCCTAACGCCCTAGGCCCAAACTCTATCCTTCCCTGAAACCAACCAATAACCTTGCCTTCTATAATTAAATCCGACACTTCCTTGACAATAGAATCCTGCCCTAATTGCCTATAAACAGCGCTTGATTCTTTCAAAAAATTCTCAATATAACTATCACTATAAGATGGCCCCAATAATGAAGCCCTTTGCAAATCATGGCTACCATCAACAATACGCTTATTCCCCAAATACTTGTACCAAATCAAAAGTGCCGCACCTAATGCCCCACCGGCATCCCCGCTTGCCGGCTGGATCCAGATATTCTTAAATGGGCCTTCCCGCAGAATCCTGCCATTTCCCACACAATTTAAAGCAACTCCCCCAGCTAAACAAAGATTATTCTGGCCGGTAACCTTATGAACATAACGAGCCATTTTAAGCACAATCTCTTCTGTAACAGCTTGTATTGAAGCAGCTATATCCATATATTTTTGAGTTATCCTGGTTTCAGGTTGCCTGGGGGGCGCGCCAAATAAATGATTAAAATGCGAGTTTGTCATACGCAAAGTATTGCAATAACCAAAATACTTCATATTCATCCTAAAAGAACCATCATCTTTAAGATCTATTAATTCATTTAAAATTAAATCTTTATAAATGGGCCTGCCGTATGGAGCCAAACCCATAAGCTTGTATTCCCCTGAATTGACTTTAAAACCAGCGTAGTAAGTAAATGCCGAATAAAGTAATCCCAGAGAATGTGGAAAACGAAGATAATATTGGATATCCAGCTCATTATCCCTGCCAACCCCGAAACTTGCTGTATCCCATTCCCCTACCCCGTCCATAGTTAAAAACGCTGCCTCTTTAAATGGACAAGGATAGAAAGCGCTGGCCGCATGCGACTCATGGTGCTGGCTGAATAAAATTTTCCCCTTGTAACTCAAATCCTTTCTAATAAGCTCAGAGATCCAAAGTTTTTGTTTCAGCCATAATGGAATAGCCCGAACAAATTGAGTTATACCGCTGGGCGCATAAACAAGGGCAGTTTCCAGTATACGCTCGAATTTAACAAATGGCTTATCATAAAAAACCACAAAATTTAAATCTTTTATTTCTATACCTGCTTCTTTTAAGCAATAATCTATGGCGTTTTTAGGAAAGTCAAAATCGTGTTTTTTTCGGCTAAAACGTTCCTCCTGAACAGCAGCAGCAACCTGGCCGTCTGTAATCAGGCATGCTGCGCTATCATGATAAAAACAAGATATTCCTAAAATATAAGTTTTATTTGGCTTTAGAAACATATAAAAAGATATTTTTAACTTGTTTTTTCATTTACACAGATAAATTTCTGAAAAGCAAATGAAAATCCAATTAAATACCAGAAAATTCCTGCAACACGGGCGGAATTAAGGCTGCTTTCAGTAAGGCCATTGACTAAAAAAGCAATCAGGCAAGCTATCAAGGAAAGAAAAATAATTTTAAGCTGGCTATCTTTGAGCTGTTTATATATAGATGCGCAACCTTTAAATAACTCAAAGAGTAACCAAATAAAAACTCCTAAACCCAGTAAACCTAATTCTCCTGCAATCTGTAAAAAATTATCGTGGGCATATAAAAAGTCCGAAGTGACAACATTTCGATACTCTGGATTTTCTTTATATTTTTTATAATTTTTCATAAAAGTATTTGCGCCATGCCCGACAATTGGACTGGCCTTAATCATCTGTATCGAGTTCCTGAATATTGAAATCCGGTCATCATTGCACATAAACCTTACCGGGTTATAATCAACTTCTTTGGCAAACTGCTTAACTGATTTAGGCAATAAAAATGGCGCAATTAAAATAAAAATAACCAAGCCAGTTATTAGCCATTTACTTTTTCTGGCGACTGTTAAAAATAACAGCGCTAAATATGTTCCAAGTAATGTGGGGCGTGAATATGTCAAAGCAATTCCTGCTAATACCAATAAACTAAACAATCCAAATAAAACTTTTTTTGATCCTTTAAAATGATAAAGTACAAGTCCAAAAAATAACGGTGCAACCGCGCTCAGATATACACCAAGAATGTTAGGATCGCTAAATGACGCAGTTGCCCGCACTAGCCCTATAAGCAACATTGGATTATATCCTCTTACAAAATCTTTTCCGGTACCTACCTGCCAAATCGCATCGATAGAAACAAATACCAAACCGGCAAAAATTGAAAAAATTATTCGCCAGATATGCTTTTTATCCCTTACCTCTCCAACAAGAGCAAAGAATAAAATAATATATTGCAGAAGCCTGAAAATCCCACCCCTAAGCGTATCTTTCGGGTAAGCAGAATAAAAAAGTGAAAAAAGGGTTAACAGAAATAACGCTAGTAACGGAATATTAATATGCGTTTTAGAAAATATGCATTCTTTTTTTATTATCTTCTTAAGCAGGAACGCGACAACAATAAATCCAAAAAAGGTATTCATAAAACCATTGGAGATACCTATCGAAAAAGGAAATATCACGATTGACCAATAAATAATAAAATCTAAAACTTGCAGTATTTTCATGGCTTTACCTCCAAAATCTATACTTAAACATAGTTAAAATCGCCCAGAAAGCATCATTAATCCTGATTTTCTTTCCTTCTTTATAAGAACGTGGGTGATAAGAAACAGCTAATTCTTTAATTCTCAAACCTTTCCTCAATGCTTTACAGATAATTTCAAAATCCATATCAAAACCAGTGGATTCTAATGCAAATGTTTTATACACCTGCCTGCGTGCCATTTTATAACAAGTTGCGCAATCATTTAGTTTTGCTCCATAAAGAAAGTTCAGCACAAACGTTAAGACTTTGTTGCCTGCTACATGCATTAATAACCCATGGTGGCCTTCAAAAAAACGCGCTCCTGAAACCATATCATACTTATCGTCTTTAATCTCTTCGAATAAACGCAGATAATCATTCGGATCATATTCCAAATCAGCATCTTGAGTAACAATATACTCGCCAGTAGCATTATCTAAACCGGTTAAGAAAGATGCTCCCTTGCCGCGGTTACTGCTATGATAAATAACTTTTAAATTATCATAATGTAACAGGCTTAAAATTTTTTGCGTCCCATCAGTTGAGCAATTATCAATTACAATAATTTCTTTATCGATATTCACAGAATAAATTTTGTCAATTACCTGTTTTATGGTCTTGGCTTCATTAAAAACTGGTACAATAACTGAAAGTAATGCCATATTAGAAACCCATCCTTTTCTTAAGTGCCCAAAGATAAAGCTTTAAATAATTGGGAATTAGGTCAAACATTCTAAAACTGGATTTACCTTTTTCTCTTTCACGCCACTTCGTAGGTGTTTCGGTTATCTTAAAGCCAGCGTAGTATGCTTTAAGTGGCAATTCCATGGATATTTCAAAACCTTTTGCTTGAATATTGATACTGCCGATAACCCCTTTCCTATACATTTTAAAAGCATTAGCAATATCATGAGTGGATACACCTAATAAATAATATGAACTCCAACCAGCCAAAGAGGATAAGAATCCTTTTAGCTTAGAACCTCCGATCCTTGCGCCGCCTTTAATATATCTGGAACCACAAACTACATCATAGCCTTCGTTAATTTTATTATACATTATATTAACCGTACCCAGATCATCACAAAGATCAGCCATAAGGGGTAAAATAAGATCTCCTGAAGCATTGGCAAATCCTGACCGTAAAGCATTGGCAAATCCAGCATCCAACTTATTTTCAATTAAGCGGACATTACCAAAGAGCCGCATCTTATCAAGAACAATACTGGCTGTAGAATCAGAAGAATGGTCATTAACTACCAGTAATTCAAAATCAATTTTTAAAATTAATTCGGCTTTGTCGATAAGGCTGCCAATATTATCCTCTTCATTATGCGCCGGAACGATTATCGATAATTTCATCTTATCCTATAAACATGTATTGTATTGTTATTAAATACCAGGCTAAATACCTCAGGATGCATTTTAGCCCAGCTATCCTCGATAGGAAACTCTATCCCCTTAATCTGATGCAGTGAATAAATAAAAAGGAAACCCGTATTTTTTTCCTTTAGATTATTTAACCATGTATTGTACTCGGCATTACCCCGGTAATTATTTGGCTCCATGAGTACTTTATGAAAATTCTCATATCCGCCACTACAAGAATACCAGGAATTTCTATAAGCATGCAGATACGGCGCCCCTTGGTTTACTGAAACATAAAATACATTATTCTTGAGCTTAGTTCCATACAAAGGAAACGGCACCGGCCTGCCAATATAGGCGATATTGTTACCGTCTGTGTTTTGATCAAGCCAAATCCAGGCATCAATAGCCTCAGGCCAAAACCCAGAATTCTTCTGCGAAAGCTTATACCTTTTAAATTCATTCTTAGAATAATCAATATAAAGATATTGTAAAAAAGAAGCTCCAATTATAAAAAATACAAAAAAAGTTACTAGCGGCTTTAATAATAAAAAACGTTTAACCTTACGGATATTAAAAAATAAAACAAATAATATTAATGATAATATAAATGAAAATATCAATTCATTGCGCTTGGCAAATTCAGCTACTGAAGCAAGTGAACATACAATAAGCCCGTATCTGAGTATTTTTTCCGGAATTCTAAAAGTAGACAAGCCCCAGATAGCCAGGATATAGCATATAGCAAACCAAGGGTAAAGATACCTGATATTTGCAACACCAACTTCAAAACGGTAAACAAAATATAAAAATGGAATTAATATAAACAACGCCCACAGAAGCCATTTATGCGCAGGGGCTTTCTTTATTAAAGCAATGCCAGCAAGGATTAAACCAGGTATTACATATAAAATAAACCCAGCCCCTACACCTTCATGGAAAAGAAATTTTCCCAAAGCAAATGCACCATTATCATTATTGATAAATTCTCCTCCTAAGACACCCTTAAAAAGCGTTCTTCCAAATAACTTTAGCTCAAGAGGATAAAGCGGATTACCCGTCATGATAAAATTCCTGATATAGCTGAATCCCCCCATAACAATAGCAGCTAATATAAAAATAAAAACTGAAGAAAAAAACCGCTTGTATTGTCTATTTTTAATTAATGAGAGACCAGATAACAATAGAAAATAAACTGAGATAATTAACATATGCGGGATAGCTATTATTTTAGTACCGATTAATAGGCCACAAGACAACCCCACAAGTAATACATTTCTAATACTAAACTCCTTCTTTAAATTAGCTAAGAAATTAAGGGCCAGTAGAAAAAAAGCAGCTACCATAACATCAACATAAGCTATCCTCATCTGCTTAAAATAATTAGGCACCAATAATAGCAAGATAGAAGCATAAACCGAATATTTTTGGCTAAGGCCAATTTTTTTACCGATAGAATACATAGATAAAAAAACAACAATATAAAAAGGCACCTGCCCTAGATTAGCAAGAAAAACATTCTTAAAAGGCAACAGTAGCCAAAAAAATATGAAGCTGCCATTTAAAGGATAATAACTTGGCGCAGGATAGTCGCTAACTACTATCGGTGTAAGAAGCGACTTGTTCTTAAACCATTCGACTGCGAATGTAAAATGATAATTCAAATCATCCCAGCCAAATGGAGGATTTACCAAGCTTACCGCAATTTTAACTATAGAAAATCCTAAAATTAAAGACGAACAAAAGATCAAAATTTTATCATCTATAGCTAAATTCCGTAACCAGCTAATGGACATATTTAAATCTGCTTTATAACTGTAATTTTGCTTCTTTTTTAAGATAAACCAAATAAAGAATAAAACTAAAAAATTAAATATTAGAATATTATTTAACGATAAAATATTGAGGCTCCCCAAAAAGATTACTGTTATTATAATCTGCGCATAAAACAATACGATGTAGGCAAGAAAAGAATCCACAGCCTCTTTAAAAGAGAAATATCTACGTACTAATAGATAGGCTCCGCATACCGGGCTAATATTCAAAAGAAAAAATAAGAGTGTCTCCACTATTTACACCTTCTCCTTCTGGGCAATAATAAACATCTGGCTTCCAAATATACGCCATAAAAATGGCATCTTTAAATACATTTTAAGTAAAAACAAGTTTTTTGGCAAACAGCTCTTAGTAGTATAAGGCAAAAATCTTGGTATTAGCTTAATTAAAGTATATTTATTTACTAAGAGTGCCTCGCGCATCCCCAAATGAGTAAGTGGTAAACCATGGTCAATAAAATCCCAATACCTATGCCCAACATAACGAATATTTGGGCAGATAATAATTAACCTGCCTCCTTCACGCAATACCCTATGGGCCTCTTTAAGAGTCAAAAACAGCTCTTCCTTATTTTTCAGGTGCTCAAAAAACTCACTTGAAAAAACAACATCTAGCGAGCCGGTATTTATCCCTTGAAGATTAGCAGAATGGGTATTTATAACATGTACTTCCCTATTGGCGTACTCCTTCAGCTGAGGATTTATATCTACGGCATATTTAATCTTTGCTTTAATATTGTTAATAAACTCACAGAAGCCTGCTCCTAAGTCAAGGACACTTGAATCGGGATTAATAAAATCCTGTAAAAAATCTTTGCAAAGTACTTTCCACAAATTATTTTTACAATTTTTTTCGTTTTCATCAAAACGTAATTTATAAAGTTCTTTATTTATCTGCATATTTATTTTCTTTCTCTTAATGAGTTAAAATTTAAACCGAAGCTACTTTTCCAATACATAAAGGCTATTTAGCCCAAATTGAAATAGCTTAGAATGAATGACTTTTAACCCGCTTGCTCTTGCTAAATCAGAAATCTCTTTGGCGCTATAATAATGTTTATGGTCGGAAATTTCTTCAAAGGAAAGAATTCTTAATTTTAAGGCAAGAAGTTCTAAAGTTGCTTTCCCGCGCAGAGTCGGTATAGTAATGATTACACGCCCTTTCTTTTTTAAAATCCTGGAAAATTCAAGAAAAAGAACCCCAGCTCCAGTTTCTTCAATATGCTCTAAAACAGCAAGCAGGAAAACCTTATTAAAAAACTCATCCTTAAAAGGCAGGCTTTCTTGAAATTTGTAATTTACTAGATGTATATTTTCTTTCTGAGAATCTTCTACATCATAATCTAACCCATAGCCAACCCTGAATTTATCTTTGCCCCATTTAAGCAGATAGTGCTGAACACCACAGCCAAGATCAAGCACCGCGTCATTTTGTTCAATATACTTGGCAGTCATAGATAAACGAAACCAGCAAGTAAGCTTATCCAAAAAGTTAAAATTTTCTGTATTCATCGTTAATTTTTTAATTTAATCATTATCTAGCTAAATCCTACATGTGCATAAAACCATTGTTCTTACAAATACCGCAAATAGTAAAAGGATTTTCTTTTTTATTAATTATCTCTTTGCGTGCCAAAATGTACTTTTCATTATTCCAAATCTTGCTTATAGAATCCTTGGCCGTATCCCCAAAGTTAAAACTATCACCGTAAACAGCGCAACAAGGAAAAACCTCACCATTCCAGTTTATAGCAATCTCTTGCCACGGTTTCTTGCATGTTTTTATTATCTTTTTAGCAGTAAGCCCAACTTTATCGTAAGCGCTATATTCAGGATTATCTGGAATCCAATCCAAATCCTTTTTTATTGCCTCTTGGTGGGGCTTAAGAACCTCATCTTTCATCGAAGTCCGCATCAATCCTAACCGAAAAGAAACACCAAGCTTTTCAGCCATACCTCTAGCAGTAGCTATTTCATGCTCATTATGTTTAAATACCAAAAAGTTCCAAACAATATCTACGTTGCTGCCTAATTTACGCTTCTGATCGGCTAAAAATTTAAGATTTTCCATAACCAGATTAAAATCTCCTCCTACTCTATACTTGTTGTAAGCCTCAACACTAGCACCATCACAAGAAACTATAACTTCATCGATGCCTGAATTCAAAAGTTTGAGTAATACACCCTTCTCATTTATATTAAGATTTGTGCTGGTGACGACAAATATGTTTTTTTTATAATCTTTAATATATTTGATTATTTTAAACAGGTCTTTATTTAATAGCGGCTCTCCCCAATTATAAAGATTTACGGTAACTAAACTATTTTTAAGTTGATCAAATATATTTTTAAAAAATTCAAATTTCATAAAACCTTTTTTTGCTCCGCCTGACTGGGCTCCTGTAGGGCACAATGGGCAGTTTAAATTGCAGATATTTCCCGGTTCAATACCTAAAATAAACGGTAAATAAGGAAGCCTGGCGACTTTAAAAAATTTAAATATCTTTGCCTTACGTTTTTGCGCTTTATGCATTTTTCTTGCAAACACAAACAAAATCAGATGCTTTATTAAGGTTAGAAGCGGTTAATTTAAAATCATCCGTGGTTAAGTTTTTATAAAATCTCTCGACTGGATTAAGAAAAAATGGGAACGATTTAAAAATCCCGCTTTTCTTCAAAACCAGGTAGAATTGATGTTTTAAGCTTGGGTGCAAACCATATATTACATAATTATCAAAAACCTTTGACAGAATAGCTTTCAGGTCTTCCGCAACAAATTCTTTACAATGCGCCGGATTCTTTTTATAAGTTTGCGGGTTTTTCATTACCTTCCCAAGATTCAAAGTAGAAAGATAAAGCTCTCCATTGGGCTTCAATACCCTGTTTAATTCGTTAAGATAAACTAATAATTTATCTTCTGGAATATGCTCAATCACCTGAAATGAACAAACGAGATCAAATTCATTCTCTTTAAATCCTAATCTTGTTGCATCCATACAGCGATATTGCAAATTATTCGCCTTATATTTATTCTGTGCTGTAAAAATTACTTGGTCTTCGTAATCAACTGCGACTATAGATCTTGCAGTTTTAGCCAAAAAAGCAGCCCCATACCCATCCCCGCAACCAATCTCTAAAATTTGCCTGTTCTTGGCATTTTGATTTAAGAATTCATAAACTTTAAGATGTTGCATATAAAGGTTACGCCCGGTTTCCTCCGGGATTATCCTGCTTTCTATTTTAGACTGAGAGCTCATTCTTTAATTATTTAATGAAACTTTATAAATATGGGATAATGAGTTACTAAATAAAAGTCGGAAATTTTCCGGCTGATTTGCAGCCCATTCATCTTCGATGGGAAATTTACTGGGGTCTTGCGACTCTCTATTAATGGCAAAAGGAAGAGCTATAAACAAATACTCAATCCTTTCTTTCTTTAAATTTTCTTTCCAAGCCAAAAAATCTTTGACTTCCCGATACCGGCCATCAGGTTTATTATAAGGAGCGGCTTCTTTCTCGTTAATAGAGATATACTTTACTTCATTCTTAAGCCTCCTGCCAAAAAAAGGATAAACTTCCTGACGGCCGGTATAAGCTACGCGGGAGCCGGTATTAGTTAATTCATTAAGTCGCTTCCAGCCTCTTCCTATATCTACCTGCCAAGATTCTTTCTTACTAAAAACCTTAGGATAGCGGTCAAATTCTTCTCGATCATATTTTTCGTTAAAATAGATTAAAAATAAAAATACCAAAAGTAAAGAGATTAATATAAACTTACCGAACTTCTTGCTTCTGTAGAACAAAATTACTTTTTCTTTATAAACTACTAAACAGGTAAAAAATATTAAATAAAGTAAAATCGATACTACCAGTTCATACCTGTTAGCTAATTCAAAACTTGCTACAAAAATAGAGATAAACGAAGCAACAGCTAAATACCTGTTCCCTTTGGAAAATCTAGTCACAAAAATAATTGCCGTTAATAGCCCAAAACTTATATATGGGAAAAGATAGCGAACGACAAATACATTAACATAAGCCCTATAGAGAATAAACATTATAAGCGGAGTAGCAAAAATCAACATATATTCGGTAATGGAATATTTGTTTTTCTTTAAATACTGATAAAAAAATAACGGTACAAAGGTACCAGGCAAAACAAAAAACAAAAATTGCAAGCCCAGGCCTTCCCTAAAAGTTATCCTCATAAAATTAAATCCATCTCCCGGAGCAATTTTTATAGCATAGGTCGCATTATCAATTAAACCTTTAAAAATAGTTTTACCAAAGATTGTCAAATCAACCGGGAATACGGGATTACCCAACAAAATAAAGTTCTTTATATACATATATGCGCCAAATAAAACAATAAAAAAAACAATTACACTTAAATTAATTAAAATTTTCTTCAAAGTAGCCTTGGCGGTTCTTGCTCCATGATAAAACATATAGCAAATCACTGGCATAAGAGCGGCTAACCAAACTATATTAATAATCTTGATTCCAATAAAAAGCCCTGCTGTGATACCAAAGAGTAAAGAATTCTTTAAAGTGAAGTTCTGCTTAAGCAATAAAACAACGTAGAACACCAGAAGAAACATTACCGCACAAACAACATCAACTTGAGATGCAGTTTTAAGCTGCTTAAAGATATTCGGAATAAGGACCCAAAGGAAACCGCTTAACAAAGCCAGCCTTTTATCAACGTTATAATTCTTAAGTATAGAATATACTGCTATTATGCCAATGATATAAAAAGGAGCCTCTCCCATATCCGCCAGGAATGCATTTCTTAAAGGAAGCATAAGCCAGGCAAAAAATAACTGGGCATTGATAGGATAATATGTGCCGGCAGTAGTTTCTAACGAACCTGGATGCAGGATTGGGGTTGCGCCAAAGATACAAAGGCGATTCTCTAAATTTCCATGCATAATCCAGGTGGCAGGAAAAGCAAGGTGGCCTTGCAAACTATCAGGTGAAATAGGAGGATTGATCAGATTAAAGTAACCTTTCACAGAAAAAAAGGCGAGAAAAACTGAAAAAGCAAAAATTAATAATTTACTGTCCATAAAAATCCCTAAATCCACCTTTAAAAGATAGGGGATTTTTTTATTACGGTAGCTCAGATAAGCTAATATTAGAATTAATAGATGCGCTATAAAAACATTTAAAAAATAGAATTGCCCCAGCATTCCTAAAGCAAGCTCTACTGAAACAATCTGAGCAAATAATAATATAAAACAGGTTAAAATTGTGTCGCTAAACGACCGTGAATAAAAATAAGCTCTTGTAAACAACCAGGAACTAAATATTGCAATTACAGCCTGCATTATAAAACTTATCATCTGCATTTTCTTTCCTTTTAGGATTTCCCTTTAAAGAAAACCCACCTTTTGTTAATTATAAAAGTAATAATAATTACAATAGGAACTATCAACGCCTGGCTCACCAATTTCCCCATTCTAAGGCTAACCAGGGTAATAAGAAGTAGCTGATTAAATATATACATGATTACATTCAATAGAATAAACCTCAAAAGAACTTTTTTACCGGAATTACGAAAAACGAAACGGCCATTTGTATAATAATTAAACAAAACCGCAAGAGTAGTACTAATGGTAAGGGCAATCCTATAATCAATATTCAAAATTACCAAAAAAGCATAGGCGCAATATCCAAAAAGAGTATTTATTGCGCCAATGCATAGAAATCGAAAAAACTGATTCTGCCATAAAACTCTGATAAGTAGGCCAAAAGACAATGGCTGCTGATCATTCGGGCTTAATAAACGGTTACCTCGGCCGAGAAAAATGAATTTTAATGCCTCAAAAAACCAGAATAATGTAAGAAAAATACGATTACTTCCAAGCGAATAAACACCTTGCTTCTCTATAAGCTGGCCACTATCGACTAGTCTCTGGATACGATTATCAAGCATCTGTTCAACATTATATCGAGAAAGTATGCCTTCTTCCGTCAAGCCATCTGGGGAATCAATGACTTCCTGCAGAATACGGATTCTAAGAGAAGCAATATTTATATTAATAAAATGAAAATAAACATAAGCAAACGCAGAATAAGCAATGCAACCCAACAATAAATAAGCAATAAAATCTAAATTATTAATCTGCTTGCAATAGGTTACCAAAGATAGAATCACCACACAAATTAAACCGGAAATAAAACCAAAAATAAGGCATTTTATCTGGCTGCGCCTCTGATTAAAACGAGACACAATTACATGAACTAAAATATTGCTCACCATACCTAAAATAGGAGCCAAAACTAATAGAGTATAATTTTCTAACACTTTTATATTAGCCTTCTCTGGTTATTCTTAATAGTTTTAGCCCAAAGGCAAAAAACTGGTTATAGGATCGCCCTTTTTTCGTTGCAAGATACTGCCCATTTTTATATTCTATCCAGCCGTCTTTTAGCATAATCTTGATTCGGGGTAATATTAAAGCTTCATTGGTAATAATCTGCATTATTTGGCTCCGGCTTCTCCCCTTTTCTTTAGCCTGTTCTACAAAACGCGCAATAGTCATAGAAGGAGAGTCATCTTCCAGCGCAACATAGGTAATGACATAACTTAACATAACCGGAAAATAGAAAATTAATACTTGCAGATATTCCCAAATTGAATTTGGCAAAAAATTGTATTCATTTCTTAAAAAAAAGGAGATTGTAAAACCGGCTACCAAAACGAAAAAGAAAATCAAAATTATTGCTATCAGAGGATTGCTAGGTAAACGAAACTTAAGCTTCAATAAAATTAAATGCAAAACTATTGCAGCTATTACCAGGACAACTGAAAAACATAAAATTCCCATTAAATCTCCCGAATAAAAATGAATCTCCACAGGCTTTAGCCCGTGGTTTCTTTTCTGGATTATCCGCCACTGGAGCGTTGGCGGATAATCGTTGCGCATTCAGCCCCGCCTTAGAAGGCGGGGATTTCTGCGCAACGATTAAACTAAACTATTTAGCTTTATTCCGGTATATCCTGCCAAACCGCCTGATTAACAAATCAAGGAAGAAATGGCTGACAGATAAAAAATTCTTTACTTTAAGCGCTTGCGATACCCCTGCTTTTCTTTCGTGAGAAGTGCCGGGAATCTCGATATAACTCATCCCCTGGTCCAGTAAACGAGTGATAATATCCGCCTGAAAACTATACCCGTGATAATCGGTGTGCCAGCGTAACACATTAGGAGTCAAATGTAATGCCCCGCCATTATAATATTTAATCTTATAACCACTGATAGCGTTAACAATAAAAGTATAAGTTTTAGAGAACAGGTCCCGCATAAAAGAACGCCCCTGAACTCTAAGATGGCAGGGAATAATCATGTCAGCTTTACCTAAAAGGCTAAAAATATTTTCTAAGGTTTCCTGATGCTCAGCGTTATCTCCGGAAACCAACTTGTAGTATCTGCCTCTTGCGATAAAAGCCGCATCGATATAATTCTGAGCCAAACCAATATTCACTTTCCTAGCCAATAACCTTATGGAATACTCAGGATGGGCATCAATATACTGACAAATCAACTCTTTAGATTTATCTGTCGAAACATCATCGATAACTATAATTTCCCAGGAAAGCTTAGTTTTTAATAGTGCCGATGTCAAAGTATTGAAAGTGTCTATGATATTTCCTTCCTCATTGTAACAAGGCACAAAAATAGTAAGGTCTATTTCCCTCTTATAAGGCATAAAGTTTATGAGAGACTTGGCATCTAAGAAATCATATTTATCCATTGCAGGTTACGGTTACAAAAAAATCCCGCCCAATTTTTTCTATTGTTAGATTTTTATACTCTAAGCCTTCGAATAAATTATATATTTGCTCTTGATCATAAAAAAATAGGTCACATCGGTTTTTATAGCGGAGTTTTCGCTGCCAGGCAAGTATCCCTCCCCGTACTGGAAAACTAAAAAACGCTTTTGATTTAGTAATAGAAAGTACTTTTTTTATTACTACTTTTGGGTCTTTAATATAATCCATAAAGCCCATAAGAATCGCATAGTCAAAGGTCTCGCCAATAGTATCCGATATAAAATTAACCAGATCAAACCTACATTTATCTGCGAAACCGGCTTTTTTAACGTTCTCTTTAGCCAGATCAACCATCCCTTTGGCAAAATCTACTGCATATATATACTGCGCCCCTTCTTTTGCCAATGCAATCTCATAATGCCCAGCTCCGCAACCAATATCAATTATCTTCTTTGCGCTAAGCGGTTGGCAGCCCTGGATTGTTTTTATAAACCTTACTTTCATCGACTTTCTGAAATAATTATTTATAAAATTATTAAAAAAATTGTTGCCCCCTCCGTAAATCAAACTGAAATCAACAGCGTATTTATTAAAAAATGTTTTTACCTGGTTTTTCTTCATTGGATAGGCTCTTCCATGATTTTATGTTCTTTAATGAATTTAGTAAAAGTCGTAATCTCAAATTGATCGAGTATCTTTATAATTTTATTTCTGGTAGTTTTCAAATTGACATAAGAATTAAATCTTCGTTGCATATTCATAAGTAAACGCGGCTGATCTGGATCGATCTCTCTAGGATGGATATAAAACACAACCGGGCGTTTCTCTTTTATAACCTTCAACCCCATCTCTTTAATAAGAAAATACGGAGTTAACCTTAAATAGCCGCCGCCAAAAAAACAAAAAGGCTTTCCAAAAAGTTCAATCGCAGTAATTGGAAATTCAATAAACTCACAAGACCCATTGCCTACCGCATATGGTGCGTATCTTTTACTTTTTAGCCCTCCGAATACCCTTGGGGCAGAAAAAACACTCGAATCATAAGTATAACCTGCTTCCATTAACTTATTAAAAAACCAAGGAGTATCTTTAGTTACTGAAAATCCCGGAGCCCGATATCCCAGCACAGCCACTCTACTTACATCCTCAATTATCTGCTTGGCCTTACGGACATCCGCTAGAAACTCCTCCTGGCTCATTTCATATGCTAACCTATGCGAATACCCATGCGAAGCAATCTCATGGCCGCGCTCTTTTGCTTCTTTTACTAAATGGGGGAATTTTTCCGCCACCCATCCGAGGAAGAAACAGGTTACTTGGACATTTTTTTGGCTAAAAATATCCAATAACTGCATAAAATTTTTTTCTAATCTCGAAGGAAATGATTCCCAAGTTGGCAATTCCGGAGTATTGACAAGCCCAGAGATATGAAACCAATCTTCAACATCTACAGAAAATATGCATTTCATGGCGATATAAGGTTATCTATCTTATTTTGAAGAATCTAATTTAATCACAGCAATCGTTAAGCCAAGTATATACCAAAATAAAACCACCATCTGTAATGAATAAAGATTGGTGTCGAAGAAACTTTGCACTGAAAAAGCCAAAATACCAGCTAAAAAACCTAAGACTAAATAATTTTTCTTTTTCTTTAAATGCATAACTCCGATTTTAAAAAAACTAAATAAAAGAAAAAGAAAAGCCAATAAACCAACAATGCCAATTTCAGCAGTCTTTTGAAGAAAAGAATTATGCGGGTAGACGCCGCCTCCTTCAAAGCTTTTATAATGCCTGGCAACTATGGAATAGTTGTTCAGCCCACACCCAGTAATCGGGTAATCTCTGATTATTTTTAGAGCTTCTTTCCAAAGCATAACCCTTTCTAAATTAGAACCTGTGGTTATTTGTGGTATTGATTTTACGCGATTATTTAGAGTTTGACTAAATTTAAATTTCGTTAATATTTCATATTTAAGTTGTGGGTTCAAGATATGCGGCAAAAATATCAATAAAATCAATAAATAAACACATGCGGTTAAAAACAGGACCCTGGTTATTAAACTTAACTTTTTAATAAAATAAACCAGCACAAATAAGATGGCAATTAAAAATCCTATCCAAGCCCCGCGGGAATATGTTAATAATAAATATAAAATTTGTATGCCAATCATCACGAAAAATAGAATCTTTAATTTAACATTCGCAATTATCTTTGCCGCTAAGATCCCCAAGAGTGTTGGAATGATTATGATTAACCAGCCGGCAAAACCGCTACCTGCGAAAAAAGAAGCGCAGAAACTATTCATATAATTGCCTCTTAAAAAATCCCTACCGGTAAAATATTGCACCCCCCCATCGACTGTTAATAACACAGCAGAAGCAATTATCGCAATTAGAATACTCAAAAGACGCTTCTTATTATTTATAACCTCAACTAGCATAAAATATATAAGCAAAAATTTTAATTCTTTGCCAAAAAATCCTCGTAAAAATAAATTTAATTTAGAGCAAAAGATAACTGATAAAATATTAGCAAAAACATAAACTGATAAAGCTCTATTTAAAGCTGTCTTGGGGAAAAGGCCCCATAAAACCTCTGTCCGATATCCCAGTATCCTCTTTAACAACCATAAAAAAATAGCAGCCCAAGTAAAAGACTCGGCTGCGGCTTTTGTAAACGGTAAACAAAAAATTAGCAAACATAAACAGGCTACTATTGCCCTGTCGCAATATAAAATAAGTCTTTTCTTATCTAACATAATTAATTACCTTTAGCGGAAAAAACTATTTCTTTCATTTTCCTTATAACTTTATCTTTATTTGTTGAATTGATATAACTTTCCAATTCCTTCAGTTGTTTTCTCAAAGAAACAAGATCGAAATCATCGGGCTGATTAATGTAGATCTTATTATGTTTAGTAATTTTATCTTTATCTTTATCAAGCAACAGCTCTTCGCGGATTTTTTCCCCCGGCCGCAAGCCCACATACTTTATAAAAATATTCTTGCCTAATTCTAAACCGGACAATGTCACCAGGTCTTTAGCCAAATCAACTATCTTAATTTGATCCCCCATATCCAGTATAAAAATTTCTCCTCCTGCCCCTATTGCCCCTGCCTGTAAAACCAAAAGGGCAGCCTCTCTTATGCTCATAAAATACCTGGTTGCATCCGGATGCGTTATAGTTATAGGGCCACCGGCTTCTATCTGTTTTTTAAATAACGGCACGACACTTCCATCGGAACCTAAGACATTGCCAAAACGCACAGCCATAAATTTGGTCTTGCTTCGTTTTGCCTTAGCCTGCAGGAAAATCTCCGCCAATCTCTTGCTTAATCCCATAATATTTACGGGATTTACAGCTTTATCAGTTGAAATCAAAACAAACCTCTCTACACGATAATGATGCGCAGCATAAATAATATTCCTGCTGCCAATAGCATTATTTTTTACAGCCGCTATCGGATTATCCTCCATCAGCGGTACATGTTTATACGCTGCAGCATGAAAAACTACCTGCGGTTTATATTTAGAGAATGTTTCTTTCAACAAACCGATATCATTGATATCGCCAATAACCGATTGGATATTAAGGCTAGGATATTTTGACTTGAGTTCAATAATTAAAAAATAAAGATTGTTTTCATTATGATCAATTAAAATAATTTCTTCCGGGGAAAAATTGGCAACTTTCCTGCATAACTCCGAACCAATGGAGCCAGCAGCCCCGGTAATTAAAACCCTTTTCTCTTTTAGGTATTTTCTTATCTCAAGCTTATCGATATTTACCGTCTCTCTACCCAAAAGATCGTCCGGTTTAACCTCGCGCGGCCTTATCTCCAGCTCCCCTCCCAGAATTTTATTCAACTTAGGAACAATCTTTACTGTCAAATTTGGCAGCTGACAACGGGAGATTATATCCCTAATCGATTCCCCGCTTGCCGAAGGCATAGCAATAATAACTTCATTAATACTTTTTTCCTTTACGATAGAAGCAATATCATTTCGGGTACCTAAAATCTTAAACCCTTGAATATACTGTCTTTTTTTATTAGGATCATCATCGATAAAACCAATTACCCTCATCCCAAGCTCTTGATTATGCTTAACTTCACGTAAAACCATAACCCCCGCCTCTCCAGCCCCCATAATCAAAACCCTTTTCATAAAAATATTAGGAGTAGGCCTAAATCTTTCCCTAAACATGCGCGTAGCAAAACGCATCCCTGTAACTAAACCCGTACACAAAATCCAATCCAAGACAAATACCGAATAAGGCAAATAGTAATTGATACCAATAAAAAAAGCAACAATAACAAATACTACACTGGAAATAAATGAGGCTTTAGTAATCCTCCAGACATCATCAATATTTACATAACGCCAGAGGCCAGAGAAAACTCCAAAGTAGTAGAATATGAGAGTCTTAATAATAGCTAAAATTGCTAATATCTTGACAATCAACCACTTATACTCCAAGGGGAAAGAAAAATCAAAACGCAACACAAAAGCAAACAAAAATGCAATAATAAAAATCAGTAGATGGGCAAGAAAAATAAAAGACCTACGGTAAGTATAAAGAAACCTTTTAAGGCGCATTTTCTGCTAACTCCGCTATTAAACTATAATGTAATAACCAATTATTATACAACAAGGAATGATTTCAGTAAATATTAATATTAGTGATTGCATTAGCAAGATTAAAATGTCCTATTTCTAGCAACTTTAAAATGTCCTATTTTAAGGTTTTTAAAGAACGCCGGCCAATGCTTCTTCCGGGGCCTTCGTAGGATTCGACCCCGCAAGCCTAAAATATCTCCAGGGATTATCTTTTAGCTGAGCAGGAGCCTTGTGTATTACGGGCAGCTTTTTCTCCTTTATGGAGCGCTGCGCTATCTGCCGGTACCGCAATGTTCTGCCTTTATGCGT
>JAQTQJ010000010.1 GCA_028712255.1 Candidatus Omnitrophota bacterium | reverse complement strand
GCTTTCTCTTCCTTGTATTCTTTTTTCAATTTATTATATACATACCTGCCCCAGCGGTCTGGCGCATATTTTGTTCTGTCTAAAGAAAATTGTGAATCGCCTTTGGCCGATAGGATTTTATAAAAAGATGAAAAATCAGAAAACAGGGCTGCCTTCCTTTGAACTAAGGGCTTGAGACTTCCTTCGAACAGTAAAAATTTGTCGTTGACCAGATCCGAGAATAGATCGGTAGAATAAACCTCTTTGAGACTGGCTAAATAATTAATAAAACCAAACGGAGCATATAAATCCAGGCTAAGCCTTTTTTCCTTAAAAGCTGCGTAGATCATGGAATAATATGATTTATTTTCACCGTTGTATAAATAAAAATCCGAAAGCGGGATGCCTTTATCTCTTGAATAAAAGGCGCAATCTTCATCAATAAGTATAATTTCGTTATCTCTAAGGTTGAGTAAAAAGTTATAAGCCGTGTTGTCAAAATTAAATAAAAGCCAGTCTAAGGCATGCAGCCTTTGCAGCTCTTCGATTGATTTTTTACCCAGCCCTTCAGGGGAAATATCACCCAGGTTAACCGCCTCAGAATAAAATCTGGTAATTATTCCATTGGTTTCTTTACCGTTTATGGTTAAGGTAACTTCATGTGTCTCCGGAAAATTGATTCCGCAAATTTTAGTGAACTGGTAAACAGCCAGCATTTTCTTTACCTGATTGAAGTCGTTCTGTTCTTTAAAAAGCCACTGGTTTCCCAAATCATCCCTTAAAACAAATTTTAAATGGTCTCCGGTCAGAACCGGCTGGAAAGGTTCTACCTTTAGGGATAACTTACGGAATTTTGCTTTTTCCAGCGAAATTATTTTTTTCATCAACTTATAGTTCTTTTCGCTAAAATCCGATTTATCCTTAAAAAAGATATGGGCGATTATACCTATGCAAAAAATAAAAATTACAGCAATTAGGAATATTTTATTTTTCATTTTACCTCTTTGGCTAAATATTGCGGTTTTTTGTAAGTCAGGATAACTGAAAAGAGCAGTAAGTCGATAGCGACCTTCCAGCACCTGATTAATAAAGGGATTAAAATAAAATATGGCGCAACCAAAAAATATTTTAACAAAAATAACTGTACTGTTTCCCCGATACCAAGCTGGTTAGGCAAAATGCTAAAAATTATCCTGAGTATAGAATTTAAACCGATAAAAACCGGTATTTTTTGGAATTCAACCGATACGAACAAATTAAAAAACAGATAAAAGATTATTCCGTCAAAAAGAGCTAAAGCCAGGTAATAATGAAAAAATTTAAATATTGTTTTCATAAAAATTATTGCTTTTTCTTTAAAGCTGCTTAAGCTTTTAATATATTGTTTGCGTTTATCTTTAAATATATAGGCCAGGCCAATAACAATCGCCGGCGGATAGACGGTTAAAGAGTTGTTCCACTTATATATAAAGAAACATCCGATTATCAATAACAAAGCTGCGCCTAGCCCTAAAGACAAATCGAGCAGAATAATAAAACTTGTCCGCCGCACACTTACTCCTCTATCGATGATATATTTTCCCCTGGCTAAAGGAAACCAAATTTGGCCGGGGATATATTTCGTAACTATGGTAAAAAAGTGAAGCTTCAGCAATTCAGAATAGGAAAAGTTTACAGCTAGGTAATTAAGCAGTTTTTTCCAAACAAACACGTAGAAAAAATGCTGGCTGATAATTAAAAAACTAATCGCGGCGAAATAAAGCAGGTTTATTTTAATTTTTACATTGACGATAAGAGGCCAGAATTTATATATATTCCTGGCTATAAAAATAATGGAAAGCACTATTAATATATTCAGGAAAATATTTTTAAGCCTGCTTAAATTCATTTTTATATATCTTCTTTTCACTACTTCAGCCATTAATCAAAAAAGCAGGGCAAAAGGCAGGGAGATGAACATTTTCTTGCCTTTTGGCGAACCTGGATTATTTTTTTACCCTGTAATACCTGTTTTAACCCCTGGCTTTTAATATCTCCGTAACCAGAAAAACAGGTCCTGAAATCGCCTTGATTGGCGACCAAAACGGTTTTATCCGCTGAAAGACAGCTAGCATCAAAATAAGTCAGGGTTTGGCGGTAATACTTTTTTATAAGCGATAAATTCCTTTCCGAATTTTTGATAAATCGTGGGTCTTTTCTCTTCAGCCCTATTAAGCCGTCAATCACAGAATCAAGAACCAATAATCTGTCCCTGGGAACCCAGAAAGGGGAACTTTTCCTTTCCGCCATATCTAGGTTATTGGCTAAAAGCGGCTGGAACTGTAATGAATTAGCGTTTAATGATTTCACGAATACAGCAAGCTCCTGTAGCTCTTCCAGATTCTGCCCCAAGATTATTGTAATTACGTTAAAATTTGTCTTGGGATGTTCTTTTTTTAAGGAAGCCAGCATATTTAATGCCTTTTTGGTCATCTGCCAGGCCAGACCATTATTCCTTATATGGTTATGCAGTTGGGGGTTTAAAGAATCGAATGAAATAACCGGCGACACGAAGCCGGTGATCAGATATGGTTTTAACTTTTCTAGGTGGCGTTCAACAAGCATGCCATTAGTTAAAATCCCAATATTTTTAAGCCCGATTTTTTTTGCGTAGTCGAATATCTCAAATATATCGTTTCTTAATAAGGGTTCCCCTCCGGAAAGGGCAATTTCTTTTATTTTTAATTCCCTGGCTTCAAAAAGGAGTTTTCTAATATAACGAAAATCGAGGTTAATTTCGGATGACGATGTCTTCCAGATATCGCAAATCCTGCATTTGAGATTGCATTCATGGGTTATATCTAAAATAAGCAGCTTTGGTTTTTTTATAATTTCATTTTCCTTATTTAACCTTTCTACCCTTGTAAATTCCGCGATATTACCGGCTAAATACATTATTTTATGCAAAGTAAAATAAAAATAAACCTGAAATTTTTCGTATCCGTTTAAATTTAAACCAGAGGCAATAAGACTAGAACCCAAAAGGTAAGAAAAGCGCGGAATTTTTAAAAAATTAACGGTTGTGCCTAAAACAAATGCACAGAAACTCTGCGGTAATATTTCCTTTAATAAAGGGTGGTCCTTATGGAGATGCTGAACGAGAAAATTGCCTTTTCCATACATATATGCCTGTTTCAGGAAAGATCTGAAATTGGGGTGGCAATTGTGGAAAACCCCGATTTTTTCATCATAGACAAATTTACTCCCCCCTTTAAAAATCCTCCAAAAGAATTCTAAATCCTCTCCTGCGGGCAAAGGAAATAATTCATTAAAATTCTCAAAAAGGTATTCTTTTTTAAAAGAAACATTGCAGGTGGGGAAAAAAATAAGTTCTTTTTTATTTTTAATTTCAACCGACATTGCCCCATTGCTCAATGATTGGCTTACCAAAGCTTTGATATTGCGTGGGCTGACTTCGGTTAACCCTCCTACTGCCAATGCTTCATTATGCAGTTTATGGGACCTTAGAATACTACCTACCCAATTTTTAGCCGGTAGGCAATCATTATCCGTTAAAGCTATGATTTGACCGCTTGAATGCTTGATTCCAGCATTCCTGGCGGCAGCCGGCCCTTGATGCTCCCTTTGCAAATATTCAATATTTGGATGACTCTCGGTGAAAGATGCCATCATTAAATCTGTCCCGTCGCTAGATCCGTCGTCAACAACAATAATTTCATATTTCTCAGCCGGGTAATCCTGATTAAGAAGGGAATTGACACATTCCTTTAAAAATTTTTTTCTGTTGTAGGTCGGGATGACTACCGACAGTTCAATTAATCTGTTCTTTTCCATATTCCCAGCATTCGGCTTTCTGATTCAGTTTATCTATTTTTACGCAGGTAAGGCTCAGAGCAGGAAAAGATAAACTAAAATTGAATTGATCATTAACCTTCAATAAAACCTTCGCTTTTTTTGCAAAGTTTTCCTTGTTAATTGCCATAATAACTATATCTTGGCCTTTATTACATGCGTAGATGCTAAGCTTTTCGGGGTGAGTGTTTTTTACCTCTAAAATATTACCGTTAAAATTCCTGGCAAATAAAGCCAGGGAATGGTAAAGCGGCGTAATGTTATCAAGATCATCCAATAGCGCAGTATTTTGGTCGCTGGAATTCAAACAAAACTGCATAAAATAATCTACCCCTGATCTTGCCAGAATCCCGTAGAGGTCGGCTAAATAGAGGACCTTGGTTAAAGGATCATAGTCAACCATTGATTTAGATTCAAGATTAAATTCGGTAAGCGCCAACTTTATACCGGGATAATTGTTTTTTATTATATCTTTAAGCCTGGGGATAACGCCGCCAGGTTTATTCAAAGGTAAAGAGCTGTCATATTTATTCAGATAATCGGGCCTATACCATGTTTGGGCCGACTCTAAAATAAGCGAGTCATCAATTTCGCCTTTTAAAGGTTGGGCGCCCTTAAAGGAAGGAAAGAGATGAAAACTTAAAACGTCGATCAGCCTTATTCCTTTTGGGTTTAATTTCCTGTCTTTTTCGAAATCTTTGCACATCTTCAAAAACTGACCAAGCACTGGTTTTTTACCATCTTTTCCCGAAAGGGTACTCCAGTCAAGCCAAGCTGTTTCAATCCCGGGGGCAAAAATGCTTATTTTAAAATCCGGGTTGATACTTTCTTGTGTATTCCGTAAGGCTAAGGATATCTTCTTAAATATTACGAAATATTCGGCCAGTGAACAAGGATGATCACAAAGGTCAAAATGCACCTGGTGCCAGATAAAAGGCTCATTGCCTATCTCAAAGAATTTTACCCCATATCCTTTTTCCTGATTAAGATATCTCAAAAGTTCGGCGGCATTTTCAGCCGGATTATCCCCCAAAGCGCTTACCTGGATTAAAGGTTCAGCCCCGATATTACGGCAATATTTAATAAACTCATCCAGGCTAACCATATTTAATTTGCGGTCATTTCCGGGGAAGGTAAATTTTGATTTGCGCCAATCATACCTATCCATAAAAGGCCCTCCTGCCCTGATAACTTTTAACTCTAAAAAAGCTGTTTTGTCTTTATCAGGTAGATCAAGCCAAACACCCCAGTTTGCGCCATAAAAATATGGGCCTACGGGATCATGGTCTGAATCTAAAATAACAATTTCATTATCATAATTGCCGGGCTTAAGAGTCAAATCAAAAGTGTAATGCTTTGGCGGCCTTGTCCTTTCCAGTATTTTTCCTTTTGAACTCGGATTGTTAAAAAGTTGGATTTGCTTAATTAAAAGCTTCCCTTCCTCTTTATCGCTGCCTTTTTTGTGTATTCCCAAACGTCTGGTTTTATCCCATTTAAAAACGCTGTTAAAACCGCTAACCCGCGCACTCCAATCCTTAGGTATTTGAAAATCGGAAAAAAGAAGGAAAATTTCCTGATTCGGCTTGCCATTTAACCGGCATTTTTGGGCCAGAGGCTTAAGCAGTTTTAAATTTTGATCCTCGGCCATAAAATAAACGTAAATTTCATCTTTTTGCTGGCTGGTTATTACTAATTTTATGCCGGAATACTTGCTTAAATCATGTTCTTTTCTAAATTTTAACCAAAAATCGATCTCCGGCCACGGCCAGAGTTTTGTGGCTATTAACCGGTACCTAAGTTCAACCGGCCAAAGGTTGTTTCCGGTACTGACAACTTGCCCATTTGATGCACCTTTCCAGCCTGAATCGGTAGTAACGAACCAATCATCTTCGTTTAGATTAACAACTTTATTTTCGCCTGGCCTAAAGATAAATGTTGCCAAGATTGATAAAACAAAAATAAATAATAAAAATTTACTTTTTAATTTAGACATCAGTTTTTTTAGCAACGCTGATTAAACCGTGGGCGTAAGGATGCTGTCCTGGCTCAAGGACGGTATTGTTGGCATTTAAGAACTGAAGCACCCTACCCCGATGGTAAAGATCCGAATTTAGAATATTTAAGGACCAATCGGCTTTTAAAGAAAGGGGGGCAAACAATATTTCGGGCAAGACTTTCTTTTCTGGCTTTGAAAAAACTCCGATAAATTTACTATCAGCCCGATAAACCTGTTGCCAATCATCGGTTATATCTGCGGCAAAAACCGGAAATTTTCCTTTATTCTCTTTAGCCACCCAATCAGTGTATTTCTCCAAAAGCATAAGATTAGCCTGCAAGCGCTCGAAAACTATCTTCTCGTTTACTTCTAAAAAAACATTGAATTCAATTACCCCCTCTTCGGGTAAATTTAGCTTCCAGACCTGGGAAATCGGTAAATGCAGCCATTTTCCCTTCACCCTGATCGAACTATTATCCTGCCCTTCAATCTTCCAATCAGCCGAAGACACGGAATCATGCCAACGGCCGCAGGAACGTAAAGAGGTATAAAAACCCAGTTTTTTAGTAAGTTCCCTGCCCTCCCAGAAAACCGATCCTTTCCCCCGGTCAAAAATAAATTTTAACCTTCCCTTTTCGATTGCATTCGGAAGGTTATTTTTTTGCAACTCCTTGGCCGCATCTAACCGGGCTTCTATTTCAAATGATTTGTATCTGCCGGGCTTAAAGATAGTTTCTTCTTCCGGATCGATTTTTTCAATCCTTAATATGCGGGCCTTATGGTAAAAATCAGAATTAAGGATTTTGGCAAAATTTCCGGAGTTTGGCGAAAACGATAAACTTAAAACCGGTAATTTATCATCTTGGCCGCTTAATCCGATTGTTCCTGTGGAAACACACCTTTGCAGCATATCCGATTCTGTTTCAAAAAACTTATCCGAAAATTCTCCGCCTGAGTACTCTGTAAAAAAATTCCTGTATTTACCTGTGCACATAAATTGTAAACGCTGCTGCTGTATATCGGTTTCTTTCTCAACCTGTAGCCATACCTTCCATAAAAAAGCCCCTTCTTTATGAATTTCAAACTCCCAAACCTGTTTTAAAAGCAGTCCTGGCCAAGAACCAAATCCGACAATTAGATTTTGGGCTTGCCTCTTAAATTCCCAATTTGCGCAAGCTGAATCATACCATTTTCCGGCAATATTAATGGAGGTATTTAAATGGCTGTTTTTAGTCAAGCTTAATCCTTTATATGAAAGTATCGCTTCTCCGTTTGCAAAGATCAGACTGGTATCTTTAGAAGACAAAATAAAATCCTGGTTAATCTGTTCAAAGTAGCTTTCTTGGTTAAAAACATCAAAAATAATCTTACCTGAAAATAGATCAGCCGAGTTTTGCTGGAAGGTAAGCAAGTTATTCAAACCGGAAATTTTGTATTGAAGCATCCGGCAGTTAAAAAGGTAATCCGTATTGAGAATCTGCGGGGAATTCGGCTCCATACTTGAGGATCTTTCAAAAAATAAAGAAGGAAGGGAAAAATCCGGGCCAGCTGCCATATCTACCCCGATTACTTTCCTGAAAATATTATTTCCTAAAAGATGCTGCCAGGCCTTATTTGTCTGTTCAGTAATCGGAAAGTCGCCCTTTTCTATTCCGGTAGACCAGCTGCCATATTCTTTAACCAGCATAATATTGGCTTGGCATTCTGAAACCTGCTCCCTATCGGAAGATTTAATCCCGATATCCCACTTTAAACCCAGGTCCTTATCTATTTCTATTTGCCAGGTTTGCTCGACGTTAAGCTGGTTAAATTTGCCCTTGGCAATAATTTTTTGATCATCCTGTTTTTCAACCAACCAATCTGCCTGGGTAGAATTATACTGTTTATTCATAATGCCCAGAATGGTATGTCCCCCTAATCCCGGAGTCAACAAGCGGTCTTTCCAATTAAATAACAGGCGCCCATTATTGAAAATAATGCTTAAATGTCCGCTTTTTAAGATACCCACTCCTTCTTTTGCCCCGGAAGTCTGGGCGTATAAAGGAATAGCCTGGTTGACCGGGCCGTCTTTTACAATCTTGCCGTCTTTAAGAAAAATAGCCCGCTGGCACAAACGACGGACGACCTCCATATCATGAGTAACAAAAATAATGGTTTTGCCCTGGTCTTTTAGCTCAAAAATCTTCTTAATACATTTTTTCTGGAAATACTCATCGCCCACTGCCAGGGTGTCGTCAATCAGAATAATATCGGAGTTTACATTTATGGCAATGGCAAAAGCCAGCCTTACAAACATACCCTGAGAATAACATTTAACCGGGGCATTTATGAATTTTCCTATGTCGGCAAAGCTTAATATCTCTTCATATATTGATTCGACCTCAAGCCTGCTCAGCCCAAACAACCCGGCAATCAAATAAATATTTTCGCTTCCGGTCAGTTCCGGCTGAAAACCAGCCCCTAACTCCAAAAGGCCCGAGATCCTCCCCGACACTTGAACTTGCCCCCGGTCAGAAGATATCATGCCGGCGATTATTTTTAAGATAGTCGATTTACCTGCCCCGTTTTCACCGATTATCCCGACAACTTCGCCTTGCTCTACTTTAAAATTAATCCCTTTTAAAGCCCAAAAGTTTTCCCATTTAGGCTTTGAGTCAATGATAAATTTAATTCTGTACATTGCCCAAAGGTCACAAAATACAATCCGGTCCATATTTAGTTATATCCTTTTTAAAATCTTTTTTTCCAGTCTGATAAAAATTAGAAAACCGCTCAAGATGCTTACTAAAGCCCAAAGGAAAACCCTGATAAAAGTAACTTCCTGCGGTATAACACCCCGGTATAAAACGTCGCAATAATAAATGATATAAGCAGACATCGGGTTGAGGTTAGTTAACCAGCGGAATTTCTCAGGGACCATTTCGATGGAATAAAACACCGGGGTAACCCAAAACCAAAACATTAATAAAGTACCCAGCATATGCTCAAGATCGCGGAAGAATATATTTAGAACTGACAAAGCCAAACTCAGGCCGCAAAGGAATATAAAATTAAGCGCTAAAATAAGTATTAATAACGGAAAAAGGTAAATTATATGAGGGTTAAAAAATAAGAAAACCGGGTAAACTACCAGCCATCCGCCAAGGAAATTAAAAAAGCCCGCTAAAGAAAGGCTTAAAGGGAGGATTTCACGCGGCAGGTTAAATTGGTGAAGGATAGTCTGTTGATTAAGGATCGCCCCTGCCGACTCAGATAAAACGGAAGAAAAAAACAGCCAGGGATAAATACCGGCGAGTATAAATAAAGAAAAGTTTTTTATTTCGATTCTAAAAATCACTGCAAAAACAAAACTTATGGCCGACATAATTAAAAGCGGGTTAATCACCGCCCAAAAGATACCCAAGAAGGAAGCCGTATATTTGGCTTTGACCTGCTTTAAAGACATATCCCATAAAGTATGCCGGTATAAATATAAGTTTTTTAATCTTTTGAGCATTTTTTTAGGATCTTGGAAGCAGCCAGTTTCCCGTCCAAGATGGAATCCTCCATTGACATATATTTCCAGGAACCGTAGCGGCCGCAGGCAATTATATCCTTGGCAGCTAAAAATTCTTTAATTTCCGCCGTTACCCTGAGGTAGTTACTGTCATAAATAGGATATCCGTAATTTATATCATTTTGATCCATAGTCAGGATTTTATTCTTTCTGCCGATAATATTTTTCGAGTGGAGACCATTTAAAATCCGGCTTATGACAGTTTTTTTATCGATCGGTTTATCTTTGGAATATGAAACCTCTGTATATAGGGAGCTTTTTCTATCCGGCGCATTACTAGCGGAAAAATTGTGGTAAAAACCGGCCCTAAAAAAAACAGTATTTTTTTGAGGAAAATAAACCCAATGCTTACCGGGATGAACCCTGCCTTCTACCGCCAGATTCAGATTAAAAATCGAATTCCAGCGTAGCTGATTAAGGTTTTCAATTATTCTCTTGGGCAGTGGACCGGCTATTTTAACTAATTCCGGCAAAGGAATTGTATAAATCAACTGGTCAAACTTCTCTTTACTCCTGCCCTTGATTGTTATTTCTTTATTTTTAAGATCAATGCCGGTTATAAGGCAGTTTTTAAAGATCGGCCCGGCTTGCTTCTCAAAAGCTAATGGCAACTGGATTATCCCCCCTTTTTTGGGGTACCAAAAACAAGCGTTATAACCGAAACCAGAGCCGTTGGTCCCGAAAAATCCGCTGACTATGTCGTAAAGATATACCTGAGGAATAAATTTATCTGTCCAAGTAGAACAAACCATCTGGCTTAACGGGACTGTCCAGAATTTTTCATTGTAGGGAATCATGAAATATTTCGCGATTCCCTGCCCCAGGTTTGCATTTATCCATTTAAGGAAATTTTTTCTGTCTCCGGAAGACCTTGTATTGCAAACCCGCAAGAAACCCCAGAGGCATTCAATCGCCACTTTTTTCGGTAGAGCATGCAGATTTACCTGGAAAGGGTAGCGGCTAAAAATCCCAAAATTGCTTATCCAGGCGCATCTTTCGTGGTGGGCAAGATTACCTTTGAGTAATTTTTTTACCAGTTCAAAAGCATAGTTGTTTTGAAAATGCAAAAGGTGCCCGTCATAATCAAAAATAAAATTACCGCTTTTTTTCGAACGGCAAAGCCCTCCTACGCTACCTTCCTTTTCATATACGCTGGCTTTAAGCCCTTTTTCTTTTAAATGCCAGGCGGCGCTTAACCCCGAAAGCCCGGCCCCTAAAATAATTATCTTTTCAGACATTCGTTTCGATCTTCACAAATTTCAAAAAGATTCCTATACTAAGCAAGAAAACACAAATAATGATAACGGCTCCGAAGATATTGTTTACTCTAGATAATCCAACTCCGCAGGCAGCAAAAATAGCTCCCAGTAAATACATAATCAGGATAGTCTTAAGGGGTGAAACCCCCAAAGAGCCTATTTTTAAAGCTATATGGTCATTGCTTTTTTTAAAAGGCGGCCTTTTTTTAATCAGCCGGAAAAGTACAAGTAACACCGTATCTATGACTGGCAAACCTACTATCATTACCGGGGTGGCTAAAGCAAAAGCATTGCTTGAGGATGCATATTGGGTAATTAAAGCAAGTGATGCCACAAGGAAACCGAAAAAATGGCTCCCGGAATTACCTAAATATACCTTTGCCGGAGAAAGATTAAAAAATAAAAACCCGGCGCTGGAAACGCATAAAATAAGGCTTAAAATCTGGACGTTTAAATCCGCATTAAAATAGCCGATCAGCAAAAAGGCGCTGGCTACAATAAAAGTCACTCCGCCGGCCAGGCCGTCCATGATGTCAAGAAGATTAAAGGCATTGGTTATTCCCAAAATCCAGATAAAGGTAATTAGCGAATTCAACCAGAAACCAAAATATATAATCTCGGTCCTTATACCGGAGGCCATCAATAAAATTGCGCAAAATGCTTGCCCTAATAATTTCTGGATTACTGAAAGTTCTTTTAAATCATCGATTACACCCAGTAAAAGCATAAGTAAGCTTGCCCCGGCTATAACCAAAACCTTACCCGCAGCCAGATTAAACATAATAATGCTCAAAGCCAGAGATATAATAAAAGCTAACCCAGCAGCTAAACCGCCAACCAAAGGAATTTGGCCGGTTTTAAGCAGATTGAATTTTAAAGAAATCTTCGACAGAAAAAACGTGAATACTATGGTGAATGTTAATGCTGATAAAAAAACAACGATAAAATTAAGCATTTCGGGCTTCCTCCCAAAGATTTAAATATAATTCCCCGGTAGCTCTGACCATTTTAGTTAATAAAAATTCTTCCGAATCAATCCTCGCCCTGCCCAAGCTTATAAATTCTTCCCTTTTTTGCCTGCTTCTTAATAATTCTGTAATCCGGTTTTGCATAGCCTGGTTGTCTTGAGGCTTGACTAAATAACCGTTTTTTCCGTTTTCGATGACTTCACTAATCCCCCCTGTATCAGTAGCAATTATCGGTTTACCTGCTGCCATGGCCTCAAGGACTGCTATTGGTAACCCTTCCCACAATGAAGTCAAAATAAAAATATCTAAAGCTGATAAGATAAAGGCTATGTCTGGCCGCCAACCGGTTAAAATTATCTTATCCTGCAAACCAAGTTCCTTAATCAACAAGGAGACCTTATTGCGCAGCTGTCCGTCTCCGACCATAATAAATTTTATGCCGCAAATTTCTTTTTTTACGGCCAAGGCGATTTTTACAAAATCTAACGGCGATTTCTGGGGTTTAAAACAGGCAACCATTCCTACCGCAAGCTCATCTTTATTTATTCCCAAAGCCTGCCTGGCCTGATTACGTAAATCACTTGCCGCAAATTCACTTGCATTTATTCCGTACCTGATCAAAACATATTGCCCTTGGCTGCCAATAGAACTGTTCAATCCTTTTTCCCTATCCGAATATGAAACTACGATTATTTTACCGGTGAATTTTGCGCATAGTTTTTCAAAAAAAAGATAAAAATTACGCAGTATTCTCGGCTGATAATCGTTGAAACTCCAACCGTGGACTGTATGGATAATCGCCGTTACTTTACAGGCCCTGGCAGCAAACCTACCCAAAATCCCCGCTTTAGAACTATGAGTATGAACCAGCTCAATCTTATTTTTTTTAATAAAGGCGCAGATTTCGATAAAAACCAGGATATCTTTAATGAAATTAACCGGCCGTTCGAGGAATCTGGATTTCTTTAGTGTTAATCCGGGAATTAACTCTGCTTCTTTGGCCAATAAACCTTCTTTGGCGGAAAACAAAAAAACTCTGTATTTTTCCTTGTCAAGGCCGGCAATCAAACTTAACAGCTGCCTTTGGGCTCCCCCCAATTCCAGCTTGGTAATAATATAAAGAAGGTTTATTTTATGATTCATTCAGCCAGAAAGCTTTATGTAATTTTATCATACTTAACCCGCTAAAAAAATGCTTTTTTACGCTATTTGCTCTTTCTTGGGCAAAGAGGCGATCAACCCTAAGATTACCCACCAGATAAAGACCGTTTCTGGCAGAAAAAAAGTAAAATCAAGAAAATTATGGATTAAAAATACTGCCGCTGCCGCTAAAAGGCAGCTGCTTTTATTTTTATCCTCCGATCCTTTTAGGCTTTTAAATCCGGCTTTTAAAACCTCAAATACCAGCCAGATATAAGAAAATAATCCGAATATACCTAACTCAGCCCAAATCTGGATATAAGAGTTATGGGCGAATCTACTCATATTTAAACTAAAATTTCCCGGCCCAATACCTACAATGGGATGAACTGCGATAATGCCAAAAGCATCCTTCCAGTAATTTAATCTCATTACCACAGAAAATAAAGGCAAGGTATGCTCCCTTATTGAATCGTTGCGTAAAACAAAAACAACAATCGTAAATAGAAAAGTAAGGATAAGGTAAAAAACAGCCTTCTTTTTCGATCTGCCTCGTAGGTAAAAATATATCGCCAGGCCGAAAAACAGGCTAAGCATGGCTGAAAGGGATTTAGTAAAAAACAGGGCCAAAGATATGGGAAAAATAAACCAAAACCTTTTTTTATTAATCAGGCACAGCGGCAGGATCATGGCTAAATACCCGCCCAAGATACCGGGAGTTATAAATGGCGCAAAAACCCGTTTATTCCTGATATAATCCGAGATAAAAGAAGATTGTATTTTGTTAGTCGAAAAATAATCCCGAAGATGCTTAAATCCGAAAAAATATTGATATAAAGCCAGAAAACTAATTAATAATCCGCAAACAGCTATTGCCCGCAGCAACAAACGTTGTTTTTCTTCTGGAAAAGAATAAACCACCAGGAATAAAAGTAAACCGCCGATATATTTATAAATTTCCAATAAACTATATATTTGGTCTAAAGAATAAACCAGGGAAATGATTAAAGCCGCTATAAAAAAGGTAACTGGATGGTTGAAGTTCTTCTCCGGGAAAAAAGCTATTTTTTTGGAATAGATATACATAATCAAGAATAACAAAAGCAAAGCGGAATAAACAAAGTTTAAATAAACAAATGCCGACGAAGAAATGAAGGGTCGGATAAATATAAGTATCAGTATAATTAAAAACATTGTCCCTTTACTTTTTCGGCGAATGGAAGCTGGAAAATAAACCTATCTATCCTTTTATCTTTACAGGCTTGGCCGATACTATTCTGTCTATAAAAAATGGTATTTCCTTTTAAAATCAGAGGATAAGGCATATTTACATGCCTTATAATAATATGCCTGTCCAGGCACTCCTTCGTGCAGGCAAAAGGTATTTCAAGCGCTTTAGCCGGCCGGTTATTACTGGCATTAGACGGGCACAACCGGGTGGTAGTCAGATAGGCGTAGGGTGTGTATAAAGAAAAGGAGAAATCGCGCCCCAGATCGCCCAAAGTAACCCCCTGAAACAGATTATCAATTTCTATTCTCTTAATTCCTTTTTCTTTTAAAAGTTCGGAAAATTTTTCATTAAGCGCTATTGCCTGATAGCGCTTTTTGGTGATCGGCGGCAATTTATTAAAAATTTTTAATATTTGCGGATCTTTCTTTTGCCTGATCAATAAACGCCCCAAAACGGGAATAACGGCAAAATTACGGGATAACTCAAGCACTCCCCAATCATTGATTATTAATTCGGCGCTTACTTTACGTTTCATTAAAATATCTAAAAGGACTTCATATTTCTTAATCTCCTGATTAGTTGCATAACCTGAGACTAAACAAAAGGAGAGGTTTCTCATTTGGACAAAATCAAGCAATCTATTCAAATCTTCTTTTTCCGGGATAAGATGGCTACAAAACTCACTGCCAAAGTAAATTCTTTTATAATTCTTATTCCAAGAATTCAACTGATCCAAACGGGTTATGAAAATGCAGAATTCCATATTTACTATTCTTTCGGATAATAACAATAAGATTTACGGCAATGGTTTTTATAGGTTTGGCGATAAATATCCTCTACGGCATTACAAAAACCTGCGCCAATTTCTTCTTTTAAAAGTTTAAGGCAGCGAGCAATAAATTCGACGTCCTTTACCTTGTTCTTAAAAGATGTCCTTCCGACTATTTTTACAAAGCTTATTTGCGCTTTGTCTAATGCTTGAAGAGAACATGCGCCGCAGGCATTTAAAAAAGTTTCGGCATTAAAGAAATTGCCCAGGCTCGACCTATTCTTCGATAAAGCAGGGCTTGAGTTGGTTTCTGCTTTATAATTAAAACAGCAGGCTACCTCTTTCTTCATGCCGTGGACGTGGATCATTTTTGAAATTGCAGCCGGTAAGAATTGCCAAATTTTATTCCTAAAACGGTCATATTTAAAAAGATTAAGCAAAGGGTTTTGATAAGAAAATGCGCTATGCAAGAAATTACAGTAACCATCGATAAAATGGCATCTCTCATTTAAAATCAAACACTCGAATTCAAGGCCTTTCTCTTTTGAACAAATATCGCCGATCTCATCCAGAGTCAGTTGCCTGGGCAGAATTATCCTTTCAGCCCCCATACCTTTATAAAAACCGGCGGTATAGGCATTAAAGGTAGTTGCGCCCACGCCAATATGCGTCTTTACCCTATCCTTATATTTCTGCAGCTCTTTGATTAACCCTAAATCTGCCGCAATAAAAGCATCTATCCCGCAATCGATGGCTTTTTTTACCTGATCCTTGACGTTTTCAAACTGATCTGCGGTGTAAAATTCATTAAGGGTAAAATTAACTTTTACCTTACGTATTTTTGCTTTTTTAACCAAAGCCTCCAATTCCTTGAAGCTGGACAAATTTGAGAATAAAGAAGGACGCCGGTTAAGGCAATATATATTGGTCAGTGATTTATTTTCCTGCTCAGTCATTACCCCGCAATAAAATTCACTGGCGCCGGCGTTAATCAAAGGATCGACTTCGCTGATATTTGTTATGGGAGAAACTATTTTGATCATATGTTTATGGTTAATACGGAGTATAGGCAAAGGGGACCGATTGAGAACTCCGGCCTAAAAAAACCAATAATCCGAATAAAACTATTATAAGCGCAACAGGACTCAGCCACCAGACCAGGTTTACTTTTAAAAAAGTTAATATTTTAAACAGCAGATCTTTTTTCATTTGCCACCAATTGAGCTATAAATCGACTCGGCGATAATCCTGTGCAGGCTGGCATTCGGATGCGGATCTTCGGAAGAAACCCAGAAATCCCGCGCATTCTTTCCTTTTAAAGTTTCTGCCAGGTCGACGAAAATAATTTCCGGGTGTTCTCTTTTTATCTCTTTCGTAAAATTCCGCGCGGCTTCAAAAGAACCTTCTTTAAAGCTGTGCATTTCCGGTATATTGATAAATACAAAAGGTATCCGGCGCTTATCGGCAATCTCGATCATCCGGTTAATCGCATCTTTTGCTTTAAGCCTTAAATTTGGGTCTTGATATAGCTTTGAATAATAGGCCCGATAATCATTGTTGGGATAATAGTATTTTATATTGATTAATTTACTCCAAATAAATGCATAAAGATAGGAATGTCTGCTTAGAAAATAACTTATACCCGAAGAAGGCCGGATATCTTCAAGATCATTTATATAGAAACCCAATATTATCATGTCAGGTTCTAAGACGCTAAGCCTTTTTAAAGCTGATAACTCTGAAACTGAATTGTAATTACCTACCCCTGAGTTGATTACTTCCAAATTTAACTTGGAGCCTTTATTTATAAGGGTTTCCAGAATATAAGGGTATGTTTCTTTAAAACTTACTCCCCAACCCATAGTTATAGAATCTCCTAAGACCAGTATCCGCTTTAAATTTTGCGGTTTTGGCGCTAAATACTCCCTATCGCTCCTTAACCCCAGCGAGTTTGTCTTTATTTCAACTCCATAAAAGCGAAAACTTTTATTCGGGGCATGTTCATGAGTAATAGAGCGATCGGAAGCTTGCTTTTTTAAATTTATTCCATACCTCCACATCTCCATCGCATAATTTGAGTATAACGGATAAGTTAACCTCAAAATTATTTCGATCAACAATAAAGAAAAAAATAGAGAAATAAAAGAAACTGTTAATTTATCTTTGGTTTTTCCCATTTCCCCGAAAGCGCCTTAAAATAACCGGTTAACAGCAACATCGCTCCAAACAGCAAGAACTTAAAGGACACCCTTTTATTGACTATTGTTTTTATTACCTTGACCGGCCGAAAATAAAAACTGAACATTGCTTTTCGCTGGATATTCCTGAGTTCTTTTACGCTCATTAGACCCACTGTATAAAATTCATTATCTTTATTTTCAAACCAGTCATACCAGCTGTTAAACCCGCTTAAATTTCTGATTTTACCTATTTTTTCCATACTGAGCTCATATAACCTTGAGCCTGGATAAGGCGTAGCTAAATTAAATTTCACGAAGTCGCAATCTAATTCTTTGGCAAACTTTACAGTTTGCTCGCATTCTTCGGCAGTCTCGCCGGGAAGCCCAAGCATAAACAGGCCAAGAGTAAGAATACCGGCGTCTTTTGCATAACGGACAGCTTTTTTGCCCTGTTCCAGGTTAATTTTTTTTCCGAAGGTATCAAGCACCCTCTGGCTTCCGGATTCAAAACCAAACTCAAGCATATGCAGCCCAGCTTCTTTCATTTTCTTGGTCAATTGCGGGTCAATCAGGTTAACCACGGTCTCGGTAACCCACCTGACCTTTTTATTTAACCCCCTTTTTATAAGTTGTTCGCAAAATTCCATTCCATGCTCTATGGAAAAAGGGAAAAAGGCGTCCACAAAACCAAAATATTTCGCATTGTATATCGTATGCATATATTCCATTTCATCAATGACATTTTCAATTTTTCTGTATCTGGTTTTGGCAAAAATTTTATTTTGGGCGCAAAAAATGCAATCAAAAGGACAACCTCTTGAAGCTGAAATCACCAGGGCAATTTCGCCGTAAATCGAAGCCAAGGGGATCTCTTTATATTTATTTAAATCGAACAGGTGAAACGCTGGATATGGTAAATTGTCCAAATCCGGAATTATGTAATTTTCTCGGTTATTATACAGTTTGCCTTCTTCGATATAACCGATCCCCCCTATCCCGCTGAAATTAAGCTTTCTTTCTATCCTCGAAACAACCTCAAGCATGGTGTATTCACCTTCACCGTGGACAATAATATCCGCTATGCCTGCGTTTAACAACTGTTTGGCAAATATCGAAGCGTGAATATTGCCTAAAATAATTTTAATATCTTTATTGTAGTTTTTGATCCTCCGGGATAAAGAGATTACTGTATCCATGCTTGCGCTAAGACAGGTTATGCCAACCAGATCAGGCTTTTCGCTTACAATACTGGCGAATAATTTATCTTCATTCCATTTTTCGGCAACCTGGTCAAAAACTTTCACTGGTATCGTGTTTTTCTCCAGTACCGCGGCAATATAAGCTAAGCCCAAAGGAATAACCGGAGTCAACATCTCCCGCTGCCAAATACAGCTTTTTTCGATGGCCTTGGATTGGGGGTTTATCAGCAATACCTTCATTTAACTTTTTGCTTACCTTTCAAACAGATACAATATTATCCCTTTAAACAAACAGCTTTCTTTTTCTTTATAGTTATCCTGCATCCAGCGCGCTATCTGGTAGGCTTTGGAATCAAAACAGTTTTTTTCATTAAAAAACCAATCTGAACATACCAGCCAAATCCTTCTTTTACCAGATACAAAGTCGTCATAGTCAATATTTTTAAACTTACACCCTTTTAATAAAAGCTCCCTGGCTTCTATTTTGTTCTCATTTGCCGGGAATAATACAAAAGCGGGCCTTTCATTAGCGCTACTTAAACTACTTTTCTTCAGATAATACATAAAAGGCACTGTCGAGCTGTAAGAAGTATGAAAAACGATGTCCCCATCTTCCATGTTTTGCGCCAAATAATCCGCAGCATCTTTATAATCATACTTATAGACTATGCCGATGCAACTTGCAGCATCTAGAGATCGGCTTTGATAATAATTATTTAAAGAAAAGGCACAAAACAAAGCAACAACGCCTAATAATAAAAAGGCATATCTGGTCCTTATTTTTGCTAGGCTATTGCCTATTAGTATATAGTAAAAAGGTAGGCTACCCAATACATACCTGTCGACATACCAAACTTTGACTTTAGAGATTAAAAACATGCTCAATATCGGCAGGACAAAACAACATAAGCATAGGACATAGTTTTTGACTTCATTTTTCTTTAACCTAGTTATCCCGAAAGCCAATATGCCGGTGAGAAATACCGTAATAAATACATATGCCTGCTTTTCTACATTATAACCTATGCTGAAATTTTTGATTGTAAAAAAAATATTTTTGGCTCCGATGGTTTTAGCCCAAGAGGGCACCCAAAGATATAAATCAGGCCCCAGCGAAGCTTTCAGTAAAATGATGCTGTTTATAAGCCAGGGCGCTAATAAAACAAAAATTACTGAATTATAAAATATCCATTTTCTAATCTGATTTTTATAATCTTTCATAAAAATCAGGAAAAATACCACCTGGGCGAACAGGAAAAAAATTGTCATATAATGCAGGTAGATATTTAAAACGTTTAAAATAACGTAACCAGTCCAAAATGCCAAAGCCCCTTTTTCCAGGGCTTTTAGTAAAAACAATGCTGAGCCTAGGCTGATTAATAAAATCAATGAGTATGGCCTTAATTCTTGAGAATAATAAATATGGATAGGAGAAATTGCCAACAAAAACGCAGCAATTAAAGCGGTTTTCTGGCCGAAAATCTTCAACCCAAATTTATAGATAAGCCATATTGCGGCTATGCCGAATACTACTGAAAATAACCTGAGGGTAAATTCATTCCTACCTGACAAAAGTGACCAAAAATAGACCGGTATATCGGATAAAAACGAAGGATACCTGTCCGGTAATGCGCCGAGCCGAGAAACGACAGAAGCAAGGTATTGCCCGTTAAAAATTGTATATGCTTCGTCGAACCAAAGACTCCTTACGCCTAAATGATAGAGCCTTAAAATTAACCCGCAGACTAGCAGAATGGCTAGAATAACCGGATTTTTAAGTAAAGGCTTATCTTTATTTGGCATAAAAATATAATGAAATTGAAGGAAAATCTTTTATTAATTTAATTTCTGTTGATACCAAGCTTTTGTCGGGATTACGGACCAGGAATAAACATTTCTCAAGCGCGCCTATCGGAGAACTCTTATAAGTTAAAAGGTTAAGCGCCGTATTAGGGACCCTTTTTAGGCCTTTAGTTCCATAATATATAATTTTATTCGGCGCCTGCATCCAAATCCTGCGGTTTACGGAAGAAGGAAGATCCTCTCCATCTCCTACTAAAGAGGTAATATCATGTTTTTGGCAGTAACCTTTTAACCAAACGCCGGCTTCGATTATGGATTTTTCCTGCTCGGGGCTTAAAAACTCATTTTTAATCAAAGGGAATTTTTGAAGTTTAATAATAGAATACGGAAGATAAACGATTGAAATCGCGGCTATTAAAATATAAAGGTAGTCTCCCAGCCTACTCTTTTTAACTGCCTGAATTGTTTTCTCTAAAATAAAGGCGGTTAAAATTGCCAACAAAGGTACGGCCGGAATTAACTGCCTAATTTTATAAATAAACATCCCACTGTAAAAAAAAGGCATAATGAAAATTTCAAAAATAAACTGCAACAATTGGAAAACCAAAACCGCCTGAATTAACCAAAGTTTTCCATCTCCCAGATATTTTTTCCGGTTAAATACAGAAAGGAATATGAATAAAATTATCAACGGACAAAAGGTTAAAAAATAGAAATTAACAAATTCCCCGGGGGTCACCAGGCTGTCTAAAGGGGGATGTGGCATAAGTAAGGTTCGATAATAAAGAGTATAAAACAGAGAATGCCCCAAAAGAAGCATGTTTGTGATTGTCCACAAGACAGTCGGCCCAAAAATTAAAATAACCGGTTTAAATTTTCCTTTCTTAATCAACCAAGCCGTCCAGATAAGCAGGTAAATGAAACCGAATTGGCTGATTAGAGGAAGAAACGATACGGCTAAAGCGGAGGCAAAAAGCTTTTCTTTATAGGCTGACCAGATTGCAACTAAAAGGAAAAAAGAAAACATCGCTTCATTTATGACTGAAATTGAACCGAGGAAAAATAGGGGGAAAAATGCCGTAAGAATTATGCTTAAAACCACTGTTTTTTTAGACAGTTTTAAAAAAGATCCAATTTTAACCATTAATATGAACACACCGATAGAATAGACTGAATTCATTATCCTTAAGCTTAAGATATTCTCAGAAAATATCTTTAAAAACAAAAAACAGCTTGATGTAAAACCGACCTTGGCAAACGGATTAATTAAGGCTATCGGATAATACAATGCTGATTTAGCATAACAATAATGTAGCGACTCGTCGATATTAAACAACTCAAAACGGTCTAATTTTATACTATAAATCTGGTCGGAAGCAACCCAATCAAAATATAAATAGATTGCTGATAGGCAGAATAAGATATAAAAATATGAGGAAAATTTTAAGCCGAAAATTTTCATCTAATAATCCACTAGCTGCTTCCGCTTTAAGCAAATCATGTCGGCGATAAGCGAGAATGCTCCCTTTAAAACAACTTTAACTTCATTAAGCGTCCTAATCCTTAGTAAACACCTGATTATATAAAAAATATCTAGATAAAAATCCCTTGTCCCCTTCCTTACCCAAAAATCTATGTCCGAGCGGCTAAATTCGTTAGTAGTATACATCGGCCACTGAACCTTTGGTTCCAGAAAAATAGATCTGCCAAAAAAATTTTTTGAAACTATTTTTTCATTAATTGCCCGGTTATAAAGCTCTGAGGCCGGATCAGGCGCCAATGCGTTATAAAGCACATAATCTGGTTTTATCCTCCTGACCATCCTTAAAGTCTCTTTAATCGTATCTTTGTTTTCCCCGGGAGAGCCGACAATCAGGTAAGCAATTGAACGTATCCCGTATTTTCTTGTTAAAACAAAGGCAGTTTCAATGTCGGCTACTGTAATACCTTTGTTTAGATTCTTGAGTATCTTTTCCGAACCAGATTCAACGCCGTAAGAAATCATATAACAGCCGGCTGCTTTCATAATTTTTAAGGTTTCCGGGCTAACACAATCAACTCTAGTTTTACAGGTCCAGTGAAGCTTAAGCTTTTTATCAATTATCCTCTGGCAAAGCATTCTAATATATTCCTGGGATATCGTAAATGTGTGGTCGACAAAATATATCTCATTAATACCATAGGTTCTCTTCAAATAAACCATTTCTTCGACTACACTTTCAACTAGCCTAGCCCTGTAATTCTTGGATAAACAGCAAAATTCACATTTAAAAATACATCCCCTGCTAGTTTCCATGCTTATAACCGGAGAGTAAAGCCCAAAAGGCGGATGCAGGTAATAATGTTTAATATTAAGTAAATGGTAAGCCGGAAGGGGAAGTTCATCAAAGTTAATTAACTCGATTTCCTGATTATAAAAATAACTTCCGTTATGCCTGAAACAAACTCCGCCAATACCATCCCAGCGCGTTTTTGCGGCTAAAGAACTGCAGATCCGCTTCATTGCTACCTCGCCTTCCCCCTGGACAACAATATCGATTTCGGGGATGTTTTTAAGTATCAGTTCGGGTGAAAGCACCGTACATAAACCACCAAGGATAATAAGCGATTGCGGATCTACCTTGCGGATTAAAGCAGAAAATTTAATTACATCCTGAAAACCAAAAAGTGTGCTACTTATTCCGTAAATATCGCTCTTTTTCAACCCAACCCTGGCTTGAAAATCTTTAATTGAAATATTTTCAGCCGGAATATCGATTATTTCAACTTCATGCCCTTCTTTTTCCAAAACCGAAGCTAAATAAGCCAGGCCCAACGGCGGAAGAACGCCTAAAGTAGTAAAACGAAACCTTTTAGCCGGCAGATTTATTAAAGTAATTACCATAATAAAATAAATTCCTTAACAATTAATTATCGGGTATAAAAAAATATAAAAAAACTTCGGGTTCTTCTTTGATCATCCGGGACCTAAAACCGGCTGGTAAAAAAGCGTTATTAAGGCTTCTTTTCGTATGCAAAAAAACCCCTGAAATTTCCTTTGGCTCTTTAAATTTATAGGTAATCGTATCAAACAACTCTATTTTATCATTATTATTAAAGTCTTTTGTAAAACAATAGAAGTTATATTTCTTTTCCAAATACATCCAAATCCTGCGGACATATTTATCGGTTATATCTCCTCCGTTTAAAAGATATAAATTCTTTATTTTATTTTCATTCATAAAATTATTTAACCAATTAGAGACTGACTTCAATTTTTCCTCCTGAACAGGAGAAATCCGTTCGGCTAACACTCTCTTATTATTTTCTAAATAAAAAAATTGCATTGCCTGTGAACTGATTAAAATTAAAATAAAGAAAAATGTAAAATAACTGGAATTTTTGCTTTTGGGTAATTTCTGGCTAATATAATCAATGCCGTTT
This sequence comes from Candidatus Omnitrophota bacterium, assembly GCA_028712255.1. Lineage (NCBI taxonomy): Bacteria > Pseudomonadati > Candidatus Omnitrophota > Candidatus Omnitrophota bacterium. The sequence continues at coordinate 49,216 of JAQTQJ010000010.1, read as the reverse complement.
ACGACGATAAACGAGAAAAAAGGAATAATTGGGACAAGATAGCGAAACTCCCACCAAAAAGACCTTTGCGTATTGATTAAATAAATATTATAGCCGATTACGATAGTTAATATCGGAAGGATAAACAGGTTAATCAACAGGTTTTCTTTCTTAATCCAGGAGTTTATCAAGCCAAAAATAAAAAATACAGCCATAGGTAAAAAGGATACAAAAAACAGCGGGTTAATCTGGCCTATAGGCAGCATTGAGTTTTCGGGAGGACGGGAATAAGGGGAAATCTTCCCGGGATAAAAAAATGTGTAAGCTAAACCATGTTTTAATATGATTTGGTTAAGAATCACCCAAAGTAAGGAAGGAAGTAAAATTAATAGGCAGTAATTGTATTTTCGTCTAGTAAAAAAATAGACAACTGCCGGCGCAGCGTAAATAACGCCTAACTGGTGAGTTACGGGAAGTAACGAAATTATTACGCTGCTTAAAAGGTATTTCTTTTTATAGAGCAAAAATACAGACAAAATAAGAAATAAGCCAAAAAACGGCTCTACTATAGCGGATAGACAGCTAAGAAAATAAAATGGAGAAATTAAGGTAAGGGCAACCGGTGCGGCAATAAGCCAATTGCGCATTTTCGATTGCCTGGTAAAAAGATACAATAAAAACAGGGTCAAGACCGATAAAAACGAATTAATAATCCTTAAAGTAACAAAGGAAGGAGAAAATATCTTTAATGTCAAGGCTTGGATTATGGTAGGCAGGGGTTTGGCATACGGATTTAAGAGTACAAGAGGATTAATTAAGGCGGATTTGGCGTAGCAGAAGTGGAATATATCGTCTACATTATATAATATATAGCTGTCAAATTTTGGCGAAGTTATAATTTTCGATACATAAAGATCTAAAAAAACAAAAAAAGAGAAAATGCTTAAAAAAAAACAAAGATATTTTCTCTTTTCATATTTGTTATTGTATATTAATGTTTATATCGGTAATATCCTCTTCTTTAGCCCCAAGAGGATTGGCGGAATATTCCCCCTTAGGAGAATTAAATCCGGGTTGGGATTCTCCGGGCAACAGGTTAAATGCGCCGATATAAATATCCCCTTGATTTTTTGCCACTTTTAGCGAATAATTTCCGGGTTTATCCAGAATAACAGAAGCAACGTTCGGGTAGCCAAATCCCGTATTATTTACGGTTACTACAACACGTCCTTCTTTGTAATCAGGCATGGAAACTTCACCAGAAATTGTAATGGTTTCTCCTTTATATCTGCTCATCACGGGTACGGAAGGGATCTCTAAAAACTCTATATCAGCATCTGTTATATCTTCGTCTGCGATTATTAAAGGATTATCCAAATAGGGAGAAAATGGCGCTAGGTCATTGCGCTCAGTTTCACTTCCGGGTATAAATGTTTCATTGGTAAGATTGAATACTTTTAAGTTAACTTTGCCCGTTCCCTTTGGCACTGCCAGACAATAAGCTCCTGGTTGAGATATAGTATATTTGATTATTGGCTCTTTTTCTTCCTGGCCGCCTATTACCCTCTGGACTGTAATTAACAGCCAGCCATTTTTAAAACTGGGGTATATAATTTTACCGCAAACATTAACCTTACTAGGATTTTCGGCAGCATAAGAATTTAAACAAAAGGCGGTAAGCGATACCAAGGCAATAAAAAGAGCCGTAAAGAAAAAAACTGATTTATTTTTCATTTCAAGTCCTTTCATTAATTTACCTTTGCCCATTATTTAACTTGCTCCGTAATTAAATAAGGCTTTTTACTAAAGTTATCATACCACATTTTCAGGAAATATTAATTTATTTTAGCTGGCTTTTTATGTTTTTACCGGACAACAATCTCCATTTAAGCGCTAATAAATCCGAAGCAATCGCCAAAACAGTTTTAAAATTCAACACCTTTTGCCTTCCATATAACCTGGGGTAGTGGGAAATCCCTACTTCTTTTATTTTTGCTCCGTTTTTAAGGGCCAATACAACCATTTCGGTATTAATAATAAAACCGTTCGAATTTAAAGTCAATGTTTTTAATAATTCTTTATTAAAAAACTTAAATCCGCAATCTATATCTCTTACCTTAATATTAAATATAATCTTTATAATAAAATTAAAAATATTACCTAAAATACACCGGTAAAACGGGTCCTGTCTTTTCATGCGAAAGCCTATTACCATATCATATAACAAACAATAGGGAATAAGCTTGGTGAGATCCGTAATGTCGAATTGTCCGTCTGCATCCATCATCATCACATAATCTTTTTTTGATTTTTCTAATCCCGATTTGAAAGACGCTCCGTATCCTTTATTTGACAGATGGCGGACAATTTTAATATGGTTACCGTAATCCTTTAAACCGTTTAAGATTTCAAAAGTTCTATCCTTTGAGCCGTCATCGACTACGATAATCTCGAAATCTGAAATAATGGAAGAAATTTTATTCAATACGGATTTGATTACCTCATCAATGTTTTCTGCTTCATTGTAAGATAATAAAATTACCGATAAGCTTCCAGTAAACATAACGTTTTTTAGAAAAGATTATTCTTGATATATTCTGCTAACAATTCTGCAACCAAGTAATGCCCTTTAGCGCTAATGTGCCCCTGGTCCTGAAACAGGCCGTTCTTTTGCCCATCTTTAAATAAAGGCGTAATATCTATGCTTGGTTGGCAACCATAGTCTTTATCGACATTAACCACTTTATCGTCTCTAATGCCCAGGCCCGTCAAAAAAATTATTTTTACCCCCTTATTTTCTGCTAGCTTTAACATTTCTGACAGGTTATCTTTATGCTCTTCCAAAGTGACCCTAACCAGGCTCTTAGATGAATTTCCTGACCTTTTATTTCTTAGCCGCCAAGAATCATTTAGCAAATTTTGTTTTACCAATCTATATATAGAGCTATTATCTTCCAAAAAGCAGGTTAAATTAAAAAAAATGGCCGGTAAAATTTTAACCTTAGAATCGCTAAACGGCGCCAGGCCCGAGAGTCCTAATCCATCCGCCTGTTCCGGGTTTACGATTATTAAATCCGGATTAAAATTTATCAGTTCATTTTTAAACAGCCTGAGCATTTGTAAAGTAGAATACCCCGGCATCCCAAAATTATAAACTTCAAAAGTAAGCGCCCCGGGCAAGCTATTTAATTTTTGTTCGACTATATTGCTAAACCTTTCATTTTCAAATAAACCTTCTCCGCATGTATTTGAGCCTCCTAAACAAAATATCCTGTAAGTTTGCTGGCCTTTTTCTTTACTTATTTCTCTTTCCCGAAAACCGATTGAATTAACTCTTAATACCCCTTTATAATGGGTGCTTGGCTTAGTATAAAACTTACTGGGAGAAAATCTCCAGAATAACAATCTGTCTCTTTTAAAAACTCCCGTATTAAACATTTCGCCTATGTTTGTAAATCCCGTCCTTTCGGAAATATCGTTTTTTCTCAAGAATAACTCAGCCGAAAAAAGAATAAAAATGCATACAATAAAACTAATCAAGGGTTTTTTTAAGTTTGCGGTTTTCATTGACTCTTCACCTAAAAAGAAAAATATTCCTATGGCCGGGAAATAATTTATGCCTTTGAATCAGCTTCCTTTTATTTATATTATCGCTTAATTTTTTAAGTAACTGACCTTCCAATAAGCAATTGGTTATTACAGGAGCTGAGCCGTCTTTTAAGCTACTATTGATCAATATCATAAAATTAAACTCACCGATTTTTTCAATAAACCTTTTTGCCATAGATTTGGCATTGGGCATTGAGCTTAAATCATCCGCCAGAATAAAAGCTTCAGAGTTATCCAGATACGCTCTCAAATAATAAGAGGCTAGGAAACCATTAATCTCCTCGTCTTTAGTCCCGATTATACCCACTAGTATTTTACGTTTAGAGCTTACATCTTTTTTTATTTTTTCAGCAAATCCCTGAATTATTTTTTCATAATTATTTATTTTTATCGGCGCTTTATATAAGCCTGTTCTTCCCCATTCAGGCAGAGGCACAACATTGTAAAATGCCACAAGCTTGACTATTTTAGGTCCAATCCGGTAAGAAACCGCAAAGAATTGCAGGAGTGAATAAACAATAATAAATAAAATTAAAGGGATTTTTATCTGTCTACCCAGCTTCATCACCCCTACCGCAGTCAAAATTGCAATCGCCGGTAAAAAAGCAAAACAATAATGCTCCCATTTTGCCGACATCAAGGTGAATATGACCAGAGGTATTAAAATCCACAATAAAATTATATTAATTACCGGTTCAATCTTTTTGTGTAGCCAGAAAAGACTAAAACAAAATACAATATAAAGCGGCAGCGAAACGTGGTCTATAATATAAAACAGCTGATAAAACATCCATTTGACTGAAAAAACATCAAAATCTAGCCCAAACAAATTATATTTTTCCGGAAGATAACCTGCCAGAAAGTGAGTCAGAAAAATATGCGATAACTTGACAGTTGAGGCGAATAACCATATGGAGCTGATAAATAAACAAAAAAAAATAAATAAAACAAAGTTAAAAACTTGCCGGCGGATATTACCCCCATTCTGATTACGGTCCTTAAAAATAGAATATAAAGCAAAGGTTAAAGGACCGATAAAGAAAATTAAAAATTGACCTTTAGTTAAAATGCCTAAACCTGACGAAATTCCGAGAATAATTGAAAATAATCTATTCTTGAAATCAGTTGTTTTAATCAAAAAATAAACGCACATGGTAACCATTGCCGTTAAATGAAAGTCCAGATCATACATCCTTCCTACTCCGAATAAGCTGGGATAAAATGTCACTAAAAAAGCTGCTAGCAATCCTGCTTTTATGTCATAGCACCGCTTGCCAATCAGGTAGGTAAATATAGCCAGCAGGGCAAGAAAAATAATATTGGAAAACCTTACAATAAATGGTGTAAAACCAAAAATTGAATTGACCAGTGAGGTTACAAAATAAACAAAACCCGGCCATTCAAATTGCGGCCAGATATTCCCTGGCTTAAAAAACATTATGAATTCCTTAATTTTACCAAAAAATGTGATATCGCAGTTTAAAAGCTCCTTTAAATTGTAGTAAAAATTTAACTGGTTAATTAGGTGGGATACCGTGTTTACTACGTCATGCACGGGCGTAAAAAGACAGTCCAGCTTAAGCCAAATATAATTATTGATAGCATGAAATATTATTAAAAAAAATAAAATTACAGCTACAATTATCTGTCCTTTATATTGTGCTTTCACTTGGCCTGGTAAAGAAAAATATTCTTTTTATCAAATTCGTTTATAATTTCATCTTTGTCGATTATCTTAAACGACTCAAAATAATCTACAATTTCATTTATTTTTTCTTTTGTTATTGTAGTATTATTTTGACCTAGATAACCGGTGTTGGATAATAGCTGGGTTAAATTCAAGCCACCGGCAGCGGAATCGTTGACTACCATTAAAAAATTATATTTTTTATAATCATTGAAAAAGTGGTCTTTTTTAGACCACTTCCAGGGAAGATCTGGTTTATAGGATTCCATATAATATGTCAGAATTGGCGCGCCTTTAAAATCAAATTCGCCTGGCGGAGAAATTATACCGATATTTACCTTGCTTAAATCCCCCCTTCCCCCTATCTCTTCCATAAATCTTTTTACTACATGCTGATAATTGCTTTTAAACGGAGGATGGACATAGAATAGAGATTGCCTGGTCTTAAGGCTATACCGGAAAACAAGGTCGGAGCCAAGGTAAGAATAAGCATAATAATTAGCCACGGCCAATACAAATATTAAAATGAAAGTTAAATTTTTAAAAAACCGTTTTTTTATGTTTTCTACTCCCACAACAGTTAATAGGGTTATTGCCGGAAATGCTGGGAATAAATAACGCGCATCTTTCGGAGATAGGAAAGAAAATATGAGATAAGGGACTATAACCCAGATAAGTAATTCTTTGGGAGCTTTTTGGGATTTACAAAGAAAATAAACGCTAAAAACAAAAATAATAGCAAAAATCGGGGTGATATATAAAATAATAGCGTTCAAATAATAGATCCAATTGTTTATACTGAATAATTTTGTTATCAGGCTGGCATTAGCAACTACCGGAAAAAAATCTTTGCCTGCAGAAAAGTTGATTGCTTGGCCCGTGTAGGTCGAAAAAATACTGCTAAGAAAAGCGTTTTTTACCGACCATTTATCCGGATTATCGCTCCAAAAACCATAAAACCAGACAGAAGTAACTGTTAAAGCGGTTAATATTGCCAATAGAAAATTTTTTAATTTTACTCGCCGATTATCTTTTGTCCTTACCGCTAAGAAACATAGAACAACGGGTAAAATAAAAAAAGCAGCCTGAGGTTTAGTAAGAATACTTATGCCAAAGGTTAACCCAAAGATTACGGCATATAAACGGTTTTTAAATGCATCACTTTTTAAAAAAAACAGTATACATAAGCTAACCATTGCAACCAGAGGAAAATCTAAAAGGTATTCCCTGGATAGGCCAAAAACACCGGCATACATCGAAACCAGAAATGCGGAGAATATACCTGTGCGTACATTTCGGTAATAGTAACCCAAAAAATGAACCGATAAAATAAGAATAATGAAATAAAAACTTGAAGTCGCCAATTTTACCGCTATAAGTGAATGGCCAAAGATAAAACGTAATCCTGCGGTAACCAGATAGACAAAAGGCGGCCAAAATCTATATATTATTTTATTGCCATTGAATAAATCAAATATTCTTACGAATAGATTCCCTTCGTCTGCTTTAAGATATTTGTAAAAATTTAAAGAATTGGCTAGGTGCAATGAAGCATCTCCAAAGCCCAAAGCGGAGTTCTTAGTTAGCCAAATATAGTTATTTATGATATGGAACAGGATAAGAATGGTTAAAAAGAGAAATGCAAATTGATGTTTAAACCTTGAAGATTTTTCCATTATAACGCCAGCCTAAGCCGTCCGAGTTCGACTTTGAAATTTTAATATTTCTTTCAGGTATTTCCCGACGATTAATTTAGCGCCTAAATACATATCCTTGACATGAAATCCTCTTTTCAATAACAGCCTTAAGATATGTCTTGGATTTATGTAATACCTAAACATTGCTTCTCTCTGCAGATATAACAGTTTTTCCCTTGTGATATTTTTGGGAGCATAGATAATACTGCCGTTTGGTGAGATCCAATCTGACCAACTTGTAAAATCTTCGGGTTTAGCGTTTATTAAGCTGTCTTTGCATGAGTTATATAATTCTGACCCCGGCTGGGGAATGGTAATATTAAATTTAGCTATATCCGGGCTTAAGCGGATTGCAAAATCAATAGTCTGCCTGCAGGTTTCCTCCGTATCTTGGGGAAGGCCTAACATGAATAAGCCTAAGCTTTGCACACCGGCTTTTCTTGTATAACTCATCGCATCCTCTGCCTGCTTCAAGGTTGTCTGTTTTCTTATGCTATCAAGGATCGACTGGTTGCCTACTTCAAAACCATACATTATCAACCTTAAACCAGCTTGCCTCATTTTTTTTAAAAGCTCTAAATTAACTTTATTTACCCTAGTCTCGGTTATCCACCTTATTTTTTTATGAAGCCCCCTTTTCATAAGTCGTTCACAAAAATCCAAACCATGCTCGACGGAAAAAGGAAAATAGGCGTCATTGAAACCAAAATAGCGTATCTTATACTTTTCGTGCATATACTCTATTTCATCCAGTACTTTTTCGGTATTTCGATACCTTGGCTTTTTGTACATAATATTCTGTGAACAAAAAATACAGTTATGCGTACAGCCGCGGGAAGCCTGGATCGGCAGTATTATTTCATTATATATGCCCAACATAGGATACCTTTTATAAAGATCAAACGCAAATGTCTGCCAAGCAGGATAAGGTATTTGGTCCAAATCTTCGGTTAAATAGCTATCGGGATTATGCACAATCCTTCCATTGGAAATAAAACTTATGCCTTTTACCTCTTCTAGCTTTTTTTTCTGGCCGATGGCTTTAACCACTTCGACAAAGACATATTCGCCTTCTCCGCGGACAACAATATCTCCGGTTGCCTCCTTTAACATTTCTTCCGGAAAAACCGTGGCATGGATATTCCCCAGGACAATCTTTATATCCAGGTTAATCTCTCTTATCAACCTAGCCAGCCTTTTGATATTAGATATCGAGGGAGTTAAACAGGATATACCGATTAGCTCATACTTTTCGCGCCTGATTTTATCAGCGATATATTCATTGGTATTGCCGCTGGCAAATTGATCTTCTACATCGACATCAATGCCGGCCTGGATTAAAGCGCCGGCCAGATAAGCTATTCCTACAGGAGGAACAAAAGATATTACTGATCTGTATCTTTGGCCGGGGGTGGCTATATCGGAAATTGGATTTAATATTAATAATTTCATTTAGTTTAGTTATCATACCAACCGGGTTTTTTTAAGCGCATAAATCCGGTAGTACCTGCAAATTTCTTTCTTCTTAAAATTATATCCCTGATTTCGCAGATAATCATCCTCATGGTATTAAAGAAAAACCACCAATAAAGCCCTCTTTTATGTTTATAGGGAGAGAACAGGCCTCTTATTAACCAGTGAGGCCTATACAATATATACCGCTTATTAAGCTCCATGTTCAACTTGCCAAGTTCTTCCATTGATAATCCATTATTAGAACGCATTATTGGAGTAGCCCAATCGTATTTCTTAAAATCTTTTTCCGCCAAAGCATCATTTTTTAAGGCATCTTGGTAAAGAAATGTTCCAGGAACCGGGGCCACTGGATGGAAAGCCGGATAATCTATGTCTATTTCAATGGCATACTTCACCAAATCAAACATTGACTCTCTGGTATCAAAAGGCAGGCAGGTAATAAAAGTACCTTGCCGGAATACCTGTGGATATTTCTTTTTAAAAATAAGAAAAACTTCTTTTACTAAATCACGGGTGTAAACAGATTTTCGTATTTTTCTAAGATCCTCCGTGCAGCCCCGCTCTACGCCAATAAGAGGGTGCGTTAATCCTGCCCGGACCATTTTTTCCAAAATACCTGCCCGCTCATCCCGCAATAGATAATCTGCCCTTAGAAAGGCCCACCAATGCAGATCTTTATAGTTTCTTTTTAACAACCCGTCGCAAAAATCATTGGTCCATTTAGAATCAACGTTAAAAGTAGGATCTGCCCAAATAATGTATTTTCTATTATATTTTTTGTAAACGATATCTACTTCTTCTAATGTCCTCTTCACGCTCTTGGTTCTGTATTTAGGGGCTACATCCAGCTTGCCTTTTTCTATATCTGTTTCTAGGTGCTGGCCCCAAAATGTCCACAAAGAGCAAAAATTACATCTATCGATACAGCCCCGAGAATGCTCTAAAGTAACGCTCTGGGGCCAAAGATAACCAAACGGTGAATACTTCCCCATGGGCATAAGATCAAATGCGGGTAAAGCAAGCATATCCAGATCTTTTATCAAAGGCCTGGAGGGCGTCCTGATTATCTGGCCATTATGCTTATAAGCAATTCCCTTAATTTCAACTAAGTTTTTTTTCTCATTAAGCGCCTCGATTAATTCTACAATTGTCTCCTCACCTTCAAATCTGACAATAAAATCAATGGGAAAATCCGTTAAACTATGATCGACCATCCAGGAAAAAAAATGCCCCCCGGCAATAGTAATTACAGCAGGATTAATCTCTTTGGCCAAATTAAATAACCTTACCGCTTCATGGCAATAAAGAGCCTCCTCTGCAGCTCCAACTATATCCGGATTCTCTTCTCTTAATATCTTACTCAGAGTTTCCCATCCGATTTTTTGTGGTGGGCAATCAATAATCTTTACCTCTATATCAGGAAGTTTTGACCTTATCGCCCCAGCGATACAAGGTAAACCTAAAGGGAGTAAAAAATTATCAGATTCATTTATGAATGGCCACAGATAGCGTGGAGGCCTAATGAGTAATATTTTTTTCATTTTTGTTTAAATAGAAGTTTTGCTTTAAAATAAATCTGGTAGATAAATTTTAAAATACTTAATTTAATCTCTGTATAAACTAAAACTGGATTTAACTTATCTAAAAAATATCTTCCCTCTTCTGGTAAAATTACCAAACTCACCTTTACGTTGGGAGCCATTCCTATGATAATAGCATTTCCTAAACAGGGCCTAAAGATACAAACCGTAGATTCTGCTCCGACTTTAACAAAATGTTAGATTGCCCTTATGGTTTAGCTTGGCGGCTCTAGGCCTGCAACCAACTCACCTGAGACACTTCTCTTTCCAAACACTTTAACACAATATTCAATAGCTTCTAAGTATTTTTTCTGGCCAATATATTCACATTTCCCGGGGCATACTTCCTGAAATTTATACTCGCCATAAATTTCCAGGCAAAAAAGAAATATGGTCAACCCCCCCCAGAGATTTTAAATAATTATATTTAGAGAAATCCGCGGGGCTGGTGGACACTGAACACCCACCAGGAGCCTTGTTTGGCTCTTGATTTCTTTTATATATGGCTATAAAATTACTAATTCTTCGCCAAAAAAATAACCGGTATTAAAATTAACCATCGTAATTTTTACTTCTTCCTGGGCGGCCTTAACTGTCTCTAAAACATCCTCAACGCTCTTCCCATATTCTTCCGTATGCCCTAGATTTAAACCCACCGAGCAAAATTTACAATTAACTGGAGGAGTCATCCTCCAAAACTCACAAACCCTTGATGAATATATTCCCAAATATGCCCCCTGCATTACGCCGATACGAGACATAATTTTTCTGGCATATGTCAACTTATCATAAAATTTTGGCCTAGCTGGCAATCTAGCTTTGCAAATAACCACATTATTCTTCTTGATAAAATAATCAGTTTTGTCCTTTTACTAAAACATAGGGCGATTTTTCTATAAAATGCTCCACAACCGGAACATTAACATATAAATCTTTTCCTAAAACTAACTCTAATTCGCTTTCTAAGCCGACTCTGGTACGTAAAATTGGCCGGGCATCTTTAGGCAAGCCGCAGGTAGAATCTATTTTGACGCGCCGGCAAAATAGATCTAATTTTAATAAGCATGGGTTAATTTTCATATCTTTATAAGATAGGCAATAGCAAAACCGGCCTGCCCTACGATCAGTATAAAATACATGTGAATCCATGCAATATGGTTTTTTCTAAAGTAAGCTCTTGGAAGTTTTGCATAATCAATTTAGTTGTATATAGGCCCCCAGATAGTTAAAAGTACTAAAGGTAGCGCCGCTGGCCTGATTATATACATAATAATGCCCAGAGGAATAAGTAAAAAGGCAGATAAAAGAATAGGGTGATCATCTGTGTTGCTCTTTTTACGCCGTATAAGACCGGTAACGTTTTTATCCCGAATTTACCATCTCCTTTTATATCGCTAAAATCCTTTGTGGTGGCTGCGCCTGCAAGATATAAAGCAAATATCAGTCCGATAAACCATGGTTGAATATTAAATACTAGCTTACTTACACTCCAACCAGCAACAATCAGAAGCATCCCCCTAGGTAAAGCAATAAAAAGATTACTAAGAAAAGGATATCTCTTGGCCCTAAGGTGAGGAACAGAATAATAAAATGAAATAATTGCAGTTATTAATATAATAAAAAATAATTTTAAGTTTACCAGTGAAGATAAAAATAACGCGCTAAAATACAGTATAAATGAAAAGTTAATTATCTCTCTCTTGGATATTCGCCCGGAAGCCAGCGGCCTAAAAGGCTTGTTTATTTTATCTATCTCTAAATCGAAATACTGATTAATCACATTGGAGGCACCATTTAGTATGGCTGCCGATAAAGCGCCCAATAAACAAGTAAGATTGGGCATAGTTCCAGCGGCAATTACCGCTCCTAACAAAAAACCCACCATTGGAGCAATCAGCGTAAAAGGACGGACTAATTCTACATAAACCTTCAATTTATATATCATAAAATTAAAATATTTTACAGTTTAGTCTTCTCTTTAAAGCTTATTTTAATATAATTTATTGCCTCTGCGGCCTACAGGATCAAAACCAAATAATCTCTCTAATCGCTGGGGAATTTTTTCGGAAAGGATAGCCAGGCTGGCGGCTGCCAATGCTAATTTTTCACTAAAAAGGTCGCAACTCTTCTTATACGGTAAAGCAGGATCACCGTTAAAGAAATAATTAACATTCAGGCAGGAGACTATCGAACGGCAGAGGCTGAATAAGTCACGCTCTCTCTGGCAACACTCAAACCGCCTATCCGTTTTCTCAATAAACTTTTTATATTTCTTACCGTCAATACCCCTATCTATCCCAAGAAATAAGGTACATGGGTGAATCGACCCATCAACAGCCACTGCAATCTGCCCCCTAGCCGCCGGGCATCCTCCTGAAACTTCGTGATTATAGTATAATCTTTGCATTAGTTTAAAAAATCGGTTAAAAAAGTTTTGCTGTAATTTAGGTTACCCGAAATAACATCTTCAACTTAGCGTAACGCCAGCTTTTCAAAAGTATCTACTGCTTTTAAGGCAGTTTCTACTAACATTTAGGTGTCTTTGGTATCTTTCTTAGATTTTTCAGTCAGATCTTTTAGAAATCGCCGGTTAGAATATGTACCATGGTCATTCCAGCAATAGACACAGCGCAAATTACAATTTGAGGCCAAATTAATGGTTAAATCAGTAAGACAGGCGGATAAATTTTGATCGGTTCCTGAGGATATTTTTTTCTTGGAAAGAGTAAAATACTTGATTATGCTAGGGGAAATCTTAAACGTCTTAGCTAATGCTATAATTCTTTGCTTACTAAGAATGCCTGGAAATAGCGAAATTCCTTTGTTCCACTTTTCCAACGCAGTATAAATTTCAGGAACTAGATCGTAAAAATCTCCAGTAGCTGTAGAGATACCTATATAACAACCTAATTTATAAACTAAAACAACTGGCGAAATTATCTTCGTAATAATCGGCCTCTAGAAAATAATATTAGACCATACTTAGTTATATCTAGTATAGTCTTAATTTTTATTAAATGGGGGTTAAAGCTAACACTATTCTGATAGGTTAAGAAATTTCTACCACAATACCCTGCCTGATCGGCAGTAACGAGAAAGTTTTTTCTTAGCTTTTGTAGTTTTGTTTACCTTCCGTGCTTTTGCCTTCTTATTTATCTTTTTTGCTTTCATTAGTTCACCTCCGTAAAGGAAATTATACTATTAATTAAAACTAAATACAACTAAAAATATGCGCCAGGAATACCTAAATCTCCGTGTATTTTCACATTACGGCATCATTTTAGATTACTAAAATTATACCTTATCACTCTTACCTATGTTTTCCATAAGAAGGGGCGTTTGTTTTAATAAGGCCTTAAGATAACTGCATATTATTGTTATTCTCTTGTGCCGAACCGATACTATTTTTAATATTTGGTTATAACTTTCCAGGGCTATCCGGGATTCCTCCTGGGTGAGAATATGGCTGCTATATTTAGCTTCTTCAAAACGTTGCGTAAACCTAAAGAAAAGACTTCCATCCATTGCATATTTCTTGTCTACTAAAGAAGCAAATAGCAATGGCGGCATATAGAATTTATATGGAACGCCGAAAATAACCATTAGTTTATTGAGATTACCATAGAGAGCTATTATGAACTCTCTTGGAGTACCATATAGCTTAAGGATACGCCACTTAGTCTGCTCAGTTAATATATAGAAATAGGAATAAAGTATAAATACGAGTAACAATAAAAAAGCTAGAACCTTGGCGATCAGTTTCAATAACCAGTATTTCTCCTTGGCTACTTCCACAGCAACAGGCAAGCTAGTTAGCCCTAAATAAGTGGCGTGTATTTTTGCCTGGCCGGCTTTCAAAGCCCTAACCTTGAATTTATCCATCTTAGCTATCCTTAAATTATCAGATACCCAATCAACCAACAAAGTAATATCCCTACGCGAGGAATCACCAAATAACCCTTCCGCTTTCAAGTTTGCCTGCTCACCTGTAATTATTTTCAGAGCTGCCGGAGATACTGTTATGGATACCAACTTTGGTTCCCTAACAGCGACTTTAACGCATTCGCTCTCCATATCTTTGTACTGAACACAAACCTTTGTCTCTGCTGCAGAAATAGCTTTAACTAAACCACTGCTGACAGTAGCAACGAACTCATCACTGCTTGTCCATTTACTCAGAATAGTGATATCTTGCTCTGTATTGTTTTGCCGTACACCAAACGCAGAAAGCTGCTGTTCTTCCCCTGCTCGGATATCACAAGATGACGGGAGTATCTTTATATACTTGAATTTTTCTTCTTCGGCAATTTTATTTTTCAGATTAGCCAAATCGTCTTTAATATCTTCGAGTAAATTATCAGAAGATTCTTCTTTTTTGATTATATCCTGGCTGTTTTCCTTATAGTTGGCAACCGATGATACCGCTATTTTAGAAGGTGAGCTCTCTAAACCTTCCAGCGTTGCCTGTATTTTTGCTATTCCGACAGATTCACCAACAAAAACATTATCCGCATCCGTCCTTAAAATTGCTTTATCCAATATCTGCCAACTTACGTTTTTAGTAACATCATTGACGCTGTTATCCCCATAAGTAGCAATAACAGAAAGCGGTATTTTAACCTGCGTAAGCACAGAAAGATAAGCAGGAACAATAGCTATTTGTCTTAATGGATAGTGATAAAGCCCAACAGGATTCTCTGTCACCTCCACATCCTGAGGGAAACTTTGTAATCCCCTATATTTACAAAATACCTTAAATTTTCCCGGTGAAGACATCTCAACATGCGAATCATTTAATTTTAAAGTTTTATTGTTCTGTAAGGCATACCATTCCACATTATCGGTCACATCCCTTATGCTATACTGTCCACCAGAAACAAATGTACCATAAGCATGAAAATTAATCGGAGTTCTCAGGCCAGCGTAGGGCTTGTATGGAAAAATATCCAGGCTAATAAGTAAATCCTCCTGCGGCTGCTTATTTGACTGAGCTACGGAAATAAAACTCACATTGCTATATTTGCCTTCGTATAATGCCACCACTTGATAGTCGCCAGGCTTTTTGGGCACAATAATGCCATCCCCTACGATATTGAATTCATCAGGATTGCTCAAAACTAATTGGGATTGCGATGTAACATTGGTTGTTTCTTTCAAACCGGCTAATATCTTTAACTCTAGAGGAACCCCTACGTATCCATTGCAGAAACGTGGATAAAGATATACCTTAATCGGATTTTCTAGATAAACATATAATCTCTCCGGGCCGCCGTAATACCATAATTTATCGCTGACTGATATCGGCGCGCCATATTTATGCAGCGCATCCTCCTGGCTAAGGCCAGAAATAATTTTTCCATCAGCAGTTACCTTTTCTTGATATACCTGCTGCGCATAACTAGCTCTACAGAGAAAAGATAAGGTTAACAAAATAGCCAAACATATTTTTTTTGATTTCATCAGTATACCTGTTCCCCTAATTCATTTTTAATTCGGTTAGCTTCTGCCTGCGGAATCATTTCCACTACCGTAATTTTACACCTTGCGCTAGGGCCACCTTTATACCGGCAGAGTATCTCTGTTGTGCCTATGCCTAAGGCGCTAACTAAACCATGCTGATCGATAAAGGCTATACTAGGGTTTAGAGAAGACCATTCTAGTTCCGAGCTACTTTCTCTGATAAAATTATTATAGGTCGTTACGGTTTTTAAAAGAATATCTGTGCCTAAGGGTAAAACCGCATAATCAGGCAATAAGTATATTTTTAATGATTCTCTATCGCCACTATTAGTTAATGATTCTGGAACGATTTCTGACTGGGATTCTTTTTCAGTCTGTTTAAATTCAAGCGACTTACTTAACGCATCTATATTTTTGATTAAATCCTGCTTGGTTTTGGTTTCCTTCATTTTATCTAAATTCTCTTGCAAAAAAGCAGCTTGCTGGGGCAATACACTCTTTAAACTTTCAATATTTTTGCGTAAGCTATAACCATCCCTTTCCAAAATAAACATCTTCTTAGCATCAGCGGCTTTCTGTATCAGCTCCTTCATTTTTTCAAGCTCTACGGTAGATTCTTTTTTAGCTAATGCGCTTATCTGTTGGTTGATTGCCGAGAGCACATCTTCAACTTGTGATATTGTTTGGGCATTGGCTAGTTTCTCCATAAGCTTATCCATCAATTCTCTTTGCTCATCTTCAAGGGATGAACTCTGAAGCAGCTCAGATACTTTTTCGCTATAATCCAAAGAACCGGTTGCATATGCAGATTTATCCTGTTCTTGTGTTCCAACTAACTCGTTTCTCACACTAAGAAGCTGTTCTGTAATCTTGATATCTTTTATTAAATCATCTTTTTTATCTTTACCGATATTGCCTTGTTTATAGGCTGCATCTATGGTTTTATGCATTTTTGCCGTAGAAGATGCAAGCTTACCTTTATTATTTTCAGCAGCCATCTTCCTTAAATCCTCTAATAAGCCTTTACTACGTTCGCCAATATTAGATTCTTTAATTTGTTTTTTCACTGCATCACTGGATTCCTTAATAAGGCTATCTAATTTTGCCTCCAGCATATCCCTTGCCTCCTGAGGCAATTGAAAATCACTCATCTCGGTTAAGTTTTCTAAAAGCTGAGTGATTTTCTTTACTGCATCCTGGCGGTCTTTAGATTCTTCGATCCCATTAAGAAGTTCCTCAAGATTATCGGGCTTATCTCTGGAAGCCTCTAATTTCTTACGTAGTTGGCTGCTTTCTTTAGACACAAGCATTTCTTTTTTTAAGCTAAGCAGATCTTTAGCTTCGCCAATACGCTTTAATTCCTCTGAAGGCTCTGTTGCGAGCATTTTTTCTATTGTTTTATCTATTTTGACAGCTGTAGAAACTTTCTCCATTTCGTTAATCTGCCAAACTAAATCGTTGAGCTCTTTCTTTTTTACAGCATTGTAAGCATTGGCCTTATCCTGAAAAGAATCTATTTTTTTATGAAACAGCTGAAAAGATTTCCATTCCTTCAGCTGTTTGGAGATCTGATTAAGCTTCCTTTTAGCACTATCGGGCATAAATTTATTATTGATATCCTTCTTAAGTTGTTGGCTGTATTTATCGATCTGCTCATACGAACCGCTATATTCTATCTTATTGACAGAACTCAATATAGAAAACCTCTGCAGTAATCCAATATGGTTATCGTTAATAACTTTTCCTATATTATTTTTTATCTGGGCTAATTTTCTCATTATCTTTCTGTTTACATATCCTTTAACCTTATTACTTAACCCGGCGGTGTTAGTTAAATTAGATGCTGCCGATTGATCGTTGATCGCTTTCAATATGTTTTTTTCCGCCTTATTAACTTCAAAGGCATAGGCAGCTTCCTGAACCAGTAAATCCTGCATCCAAGCAAGCATCTGATGCATTTGATCGGCAGAAGAAAGCCCAAGCGTAAAATTAGTCAACTCCTTCTGAATTTGCTCATCCTGTAAAAACGTATTTTTTTCTCCTTCCTGCGGCTTTTGCTCTTGCCAAGAGATCGCATCCTCATCCTTTAAAAACCCTCGTGAGCTAATTTGGCCTAAAGGCACATTCATAAATAATACCCAGCCAATAAAAATAGCTGAGAATAAAATAGTGACAAACAGTGGATTAACCACGCGATATTCTTGGCTGGTTTTCTCAGAATAAGTAAAAAGATTATGGAATTTTATTTTGGCTATTATCGAAGTTACAAGAATGAATTCTGCGGCAAGAATTAAAAAATATTTATTATAGCCTCTTGTTAATGCGCATAAACAAAGAAATAGCAGAATACCAAAAATCTGTACCGAACCCAAGTACGACCGTAGGCATAGGCTAAAACTATTCACTACTATTAAAAAGGATAAACCACTAATACAAATAACAATTAGCTCTCTATAAAGAAATGAAGATTTAAATGCAGCATAGACTGTCCAGGATAGAATTAAAATACTGGCAGCCAAAGTAAATATCCTCCTAAAATAAATAATCTTCTGGTTGCTGATATAGGCAACGACTGACCCTATAATAAATCCGCTAAACAGGTAAATTCGCATGCTGGATGCTTCCTGCGGAAAAAAGAATAATAATGAAGACAAAAACAGGAACGTCAAAAAATATTCTAAAGAATAAAAACGGTATTTGCTTTCCATAATAAAAATCTCAGAATTTCTCTTCTAAATTATCACGACAGTTAATATAAATAGGGTTAAATTTTGCTCTTTCGGGTAAATCAGCATAATGATCTTTACTATCCTTAATTCCAGAAGAATCTTTAAGGAAGCTGGAGGAATTAAGAATTACCGGAATCAGAGATACGTTTCTCACACCCAAAGATAGCATAGCGGGAAGGAACACTTGATTTCTATCTGTCATTACGACAATCAAACTGGAATCTTCTAGAACATTTCGGTGGAATGTTTCAAAAAGCTCTAGTAAGGTTATCCTGCTCTCCGGCTGGGCAATGGTCAAAAACCTAAGAATTTCCTCTAAATGCCCAGCACCTTTGTTAAATGGAATATGCACTATTTCCCCGGCGTGAGAAATAATCTCTACGGATACGCCTGAATTAATAAGGTATTTGGCGATGGAAGCAACTATTTTTATGGAATACTCGGCAACAGATTCTTTGCCTTCCCCAAAGTTATCATCCTTTTCTAGATTAAACATTAAGGTCGCCCTGAAAAAACTCTGGCGCTGAAACTCCTTAACAATCAGTTGGTTCTTACGTGCAGAAACCATCCAATGCACTTTCTTTAAAGGATCTCCTCTTCTATACTCCCGCACGCCATAAAATTCATCGTCATCTCCGCTTACCCGCGATGTTTCAATACCCATCCACGGAGAAGAACCTTTATTTAAATGCGGAAATTTACGAATATTGAATGTCCGCGGATAAACATAAAGCTCTG
The DNA here is from genome assembly GCA_028712255.1 of Candidatus Omnitrophota bacterium. Lineage (NCBI taxonomy): Bacteria > Pseudomonadati > Candidatus Omnitrophota > Candidatus Omnitrophota bacterium. Next base: position 30,261 of record JAQTQJ010000010.1, on the reverse strand, counting down.
AGTGAGCCGGATATTTTTCTTTAAAATAGAATAGGCCCAGTGGATCAAAAAAATAAGCGGTTATCGGACCTATATCATATTTTCCTCTTTGATGACATAAACAATTATAGGTTAGCCTATTTATTGAATCAGGCCGCAAAAAATCAAAAAGAATGAACTTTTGCCTTTCTGAAGCAACTGCACAGCCCAGATGATCCTCTAAAATAACATCGAAAATCGGAAGGATACTTTTATTAGCTACTTCTAATACAATCTCTAGAAAATCACCCTCTTCTATTTTAAGCGTTATTTTCCGTACTAGAGCTGGCCTTCTAGTAAAATATACCAAGATTAACCACATAAAACTTACTACTGGTAAAACTAAGAGAGACCAAAAAAGAAAATAATAAACAACAAAAGGGCTCTTCAGGCTCATAAACAGGTTAAACCCCAAGAAAACCAGGAGAAATATCCACTTTACTAAAAATTTCTTACGCATATTTTTTGTACTTTTTTTACGATATGGAAGTTTGTTTTAATATGCCCTCAATAACTAATTCCGGGGTCGTCCCTGAAATTACGGCCTTAGGATGCAACACAATCCTGTGTTTCAGTATATAAGGTAAAAGCTTAATAACATCTTCGGGTATAACATAGTCTCTTCCTTCAATGAATGCCCAGGCACAACTGGCTTTCATAATCGCTATCGAAGCACGCGGGCTAGCTCCCTGCTTTACCACGGTTGATTTACGGGTTAATGATACTAAGTTAACAATATATTCTAATACCGTGGGGGATATTTGGATTTTCTTTACCTGCTCCTGTAACTTTAAAATATTTTCTAGGGTCATAACGGGCATAACATCTTCTACCGGATGTTTAATCTTTTGTCCGCAAACTATCTTGGCTTCCTCCTGTACAGATGGATAACCCATATTAATCTTCATCAGAAACCTATCGATCTGGGCTTCGGGTAAAGCATATGTCCCCTGGTACTCAATGGGATTCTGTGTAGCAATGGTCATAAAAGGCCAGGGCAAGACAAAAGAGGTCCCTTCAATAGTAACCTTATACTCCTGCATGCACTCTAAAAGTGCCGATTGCGTACGCGGAGTAGTCCTGTTAATTTCATCGACCAAAAGAATATTCGCAAACACCGGCCCTTTCCTGAAATCAAATTCTCCTGTTTTAGGGCTATAAACGAATCCACCGGTAATATCCGTAGGAAGCAGATCCGGTGTAGCCTGTATCCTTTTAAAATCCGCACTTATGGATTTAGCCAAAGCTAAAGAGAGCATTGTCTTACCTAAACCGGGAATATCTTCAATCAGGATATGTCCATTTGTCAATAAACCTATGATTAATAGTTTTACCGATTCTGTTTTTCCTACAATAACCTTCTCGATGTTAGTTATTAATTTTTGAATATCTTCATTTACCATTGCTTACCTCCTTATTTAATTAATAAATTTGGTACAACCATTTTTTTATTCATCCCCTTAAAAACTTCAAACCACAACAAACTCATAATTCCACTGGCGAGAGCAACCGCTAAATCAGCTACAGACAAAACTGAAAAATGAAAAAGATTGCGCAGCAGCGGTAAATAAATAACCAAAAGAAGGGCACTCACCGCTCCTACCGTTACAATCCAAGAAGCTCTGTTCTTTAATTTAATAATACTGAATAAGTTTTTGGACCAGGAAAGGTTAGTCGAGATTAACATTACATTTGCAAATACCAGGGTGGCAAAAGATAAGGTACGGGCTTCAAGCTCGCCTTTCTTCAAATACAACGCCACTATAAACACTAAAAATACAACAATTAATATTCCTAAACCCTGCAAAAAACTAAAAATAAAAGCTTCTTTACTGAATAAGGGTTCCTCTAAATTACGCGGCGGCCTTTTCATAATATTCTTTTCATCCGGGCAGGCCTCAAAGACCGTAGAGCATGCCGGATCGATAATCAATTCCAAAAACGCAATGTGCGCAGGCAAAAGTACTATCGGTAAATTAAATAAAACCGGCAAAAATGACATTCCTGCAATCGGCACATGTATAGCAAAAATATAAGCCACGGCTTTCTTTAAATTATCGAAGATTCTCCGGCCAAGTTTTACTGACGCAACAATTGAGGAAAAATCATCATTAAGCAATACTAATGCCGAAGCTTCGCGGGCAACATCAGTCCCCCTCTGCCCCATAGCAATACCGATATGCGCTGACTTTAATGCGGGAGCATCATTAACCCCGTCTCCGGTCATCGCCACAACTTCCTGATTAGCCTTTAATGCATCGATAATAAGCAGTTTTTGTTCAGGCACCACTCTGGCAAATACGTTAATTGTCTTTATTTTTTCCTTCAGCTGGCGATGATCCATCATCTCTAATTCAGTTCCGGTTATATATGATTCAGGATTCTTTAAACCAATCTCTTTGGCAATATTAATAGCTGTTCCGGGATAATCACCAGTAATCATAATCACCCGCATCCCTGCATCATAGGCCTCGCCAATTGCCGCGGCCACCGTTGAACGTACCGGATCAACAAATCCCAGGAGCCCAACAAACCTGAATACAAAATCATGCTGTATATCCGGAAGCTCCTTCTTCCTAAAAGATGCTTTAGCCACCCCTAAGATACGTAATCCCCGCTTCGCCATCTCCTCTATGCATTTTAATAATTCTATATGTTGTTCCTTGTTAAAATGACAAAGGTCTGCGATTGCTTCAGGAGAACCTTTAGTAGCAATGACATAATTTTGTTTATCCGGAGACTCCCAAACATGTGACAAAGCCAAAAGTTCCCTTGATAATGGATACTCTTTGATAATCTTCCAATTATTATGAATATGCTCGGAGCCAGATAAATAGAATTCTCCCAGGCGTTTGGCTTCTTTTTCTATAGGGTCAAATGGATCTTTCTGGCTAGCCAGGATGGCATACTCCATAAGATCATGGACAGCCTCAGGCAAATCCTCTGATTTTTTAACGTCAATTCCATAATGAATACCATTAACGCACATAGAGGTTAAATGCATGGCGTTGAGCGTAAGAGTCCCTGTCTTATCCGTGCACAAAACCGTTGCTGCCCCCAAAGTCTCTATAGCCGGAGTACGACGGGTCAGAACCTGGCTTTTAGAGATCCTCCAAGCTCCCAGGGTAAGAAAAATAATCAAAACAACCGGAAACTCCTCTGGTAACATAGCCATGCTCAAGGTCAGGCCCGAAAGTATTCCGTTTAACCAGCTTCCCCGGGTCAAACCATAAATTATTGTCACCAACAAACAAAGAATCCCGCCGGCAATAGAAAAATTACGTACAATTTTTCCTATTTCTTTCTGTAACAAGGTATTTTCCTGACGGATACCTTGCAAAGCTTTTCCTATTTTACCCATCTCAGTATGGATTCCGATTGAAGTCACTCTTGCAATGCCGTGTCCTTGCACAACTAAAGTTCCGGAATAAACAAAGGGGAGGTCGTCTCCGCCTGGCCGATTAATTGTATCCTGGTTTATACTTTCGGATTTACGTACGGCTGCGGATTCGCCTGTAAGAAGGGATTCATCAACTAATAAATTAGAACATGATAAAACTACCGCATCGGCAGGGACACGATCGCCTTCGTTAAGGATAATAATATCATCTTTGACCACCTGGGCGCCGGCAATCCTTTTTTGGATTCCGTCGCGAATAACTTGGGCTCTGGGGCTTGAAAGGTCCCTTAATGCCTCCAGAGTCCTTTCGGTTTTTCTTTCCTGATAAAAAGTGATCCCCACGACAACCAAGACAAAAGAAAGCAGCATAACAGCATCGCTTATCTCACCCAAAAACAAATAAACCATGCCGCTTCCAATTAATAAAAGCAACATGGGTTCTTTTACTACGCCAAAAAAAATTGCCAAAATACTGCGTTTTTTTTGGGAAGGGAGCTCATTATACCCGTATTTTTTTAAGCTTTCTTGAACTTGTTTTTCAGAAAGCCCTTTAAGGTCTTGTAGCTCTTCTGCCATAAGCATTATTATACAACTACTTCAGTAATTGTAAAACCGATTATGAAAAAAAGGGGGACGGTTCTCTTTTTTAAGAGAACCGTCCCCCTTAATTTTTATCTTATACCTTACTTTTCTTTCTGTAATAAATCCAGCAGCGCCTTGATAATTGTTAACGGCGATGGCGGGCATCCGGGAATATGCAACACTACCGGCAATATATCTTTTATCGGGCCTTCGATATAATAAGAACCTTTGAATAATCCCCCATCTAATGCGCAATCTCCAAGCGTGATGACAAATTTCGGTTCAGGCATAGATTCATATGCGCTTTTCAAGGCAACCAGCATATTTTTAGATAAAGGGCCGGTAACCAGAAGCGCATCCGCATGGCGAGGAGAAGCTACGAAATTTACGCCAAATCGTTGTAAATCATAAATCGGGTTATTAGTTGAAATGATCTCTGATTCACATCCACTGCAGGAACCTGTGTCTACCTGGCGTATATGCAAAGATTTGCCGAATTTTTTCCGGATCAATGCTTTTAGTTTGAGCCCAGTAGAGTTTAGTTCTCTGACTAATCCCGGCTCAATATGCCTAGTAACCACACCTTTCAATATCCTATTTTTTAGTATAAGTATCATAGATCATTACCTGAATATGACAAATTAAAACTCTTATTGCAAACCGGAAAATCCGGGATGATATTACCTAATACGGCAAAAGTCAATCCTTGCCAGTTATGAAAAGAGGCATCTACAATCTTAGCCCTCTGAATTACTCCAGCAGAATCAGTTTTAAGCCAATATAATACGGGGCCTCTGCATCCCTCCACGTAACCCAAAGCACTGCCACCCTTTTGTTCCGGATTTACCCTAATATTACCCCCTGTAACAAGTTTTTCCGAAAATTCCTCAATCAGCCTACATGATTCAAAAAATTCTAAAGCCCTAACCTTTAAGCGGGCTAAAACATCGCCGGATTCCTGAGTGATCATCTTAAATTTCGCTTCCTCATATACCCCTGGAAAATACCTCCTTAAATCCGTAGAAATTCCCGATGCGCGGCCAACCAAACCAACCACACCCAAATCCTGGGCAGTTTTTCTTTTTAGAATACCTGTTGTATCCACCCTATCCATAAAAGAAACAGAATCATTTAATATTTTAACCAATTCATTAAAATCTTTCTTTATGTTCTTAAGCGAACAAAGAAGCAGATATTTTTTAGCGCTATCAATGTCTACCGAAACTCCCCCCACCAGATTAACTTTCTTAAGATACCTGCTTGCACAAAGAGAGTCATTTAATTGAAGAATTGCTTCCTTAATAATCGAAGCAAAGGCAGCTGGAAAACTAAAACCAACGTCTATAGCAATTCCTCCTATATCATTGACATGATTGTACATACGTTCGAGCTCTAAAAAAATACCCCGCAGATAAGCTACTTGCGCAGAAATTACTAATCCGGATATCTTCTCAGCCGCCTGCGCAAACGCCAAACTATGGGCAAAAACCGAATTGCCACAGACACTCTCTGATAAATTAATTGCCTGAGAATAAAGCTTCCCTTCAAAAAGCTTCTCCACCCCCCGATGCGTAAAACCTAATCTGGTCTCCAGGTTAATAATCGGTTCACCGGAGACGCTAAAGCGGAAATGCCCCGGGCCAATAATTCCGGCATGCACCGGCCCAACCGCAACCTCAAACACCCCTCTTCCTTCTACCCTGCTAAATTTATACTCTCCTAAATTTCCTTCATGGACTTTTTGAAAATCTTTACGTAAGGGATAATTTTCCTGCGGCCAAACTTCATCATGTAAATGCAGCCGCCTTAAATCAGGATTACCTCTTGCCTGGATACCAAACATCTCCCAAATTTCTCTTTCAAAAAGGCTGGCAGAATATATAGTTTTTGCCAATGAATCAAAATAAGCACTCTCCTGTAAAATATCTGTGCTGACGGTAATCCATTGTCTTCTTCTATAACTAACAAAAACACAATTTATTACGAATTTATTCAAGCCATTGCGCTCATCCAAGGCAAAAAGCATCATTACGGGTGAGGCAAGCATCTTGTGCAAAGTAAAACAGGCGCCTTTGAAGATCTCAGGAGACACCTTTATACATACCTGGTCCGGATAATCTTCCTGGACACATAAAGCAGAAAAATCCGGTAATTTATTTTTTATCTCTGAAATAAGTTCTGGGCAATCCATAATAAATCCTTATTTATAAAAATCAAACCAATTCCTGGAATTAAAATAAGAAATAATAAAAATGAAAACACAAACTTACCGCTTAAAGGCTCTTTTGTAACTATCATTTCTTTGGGAAGATTTCCAAAAAGCATTTTGCCAAAATGATAAATAAATGCCCCAAAAATAATTGCCAGGGATAATAATAATAAACCCGCAACTAAATAAGAACCACTTGTGAAAGCGCCGGTTAAAATCATAAGCTCGCTAATAAATAATGAAAAAGGGCAAAATCCGGTAATAGCAAACACTCCCAAAAGGACCGTAACGCCTGTAAACGGCATTGCCTTAATTACTCCTCGAATAGCGTTCATATTGTGCTTTTTGTAAACGCTAACGATATTACCTGCTCCAAAAAACATAAGCGACTTGGTTATTGCGTGGTTAAAAACATGCAGCAGGGCGCCCATGATAGCCAAAGGAGCACCTATTCCAAAACCAATTGCGATAATACCAATATGCTCAATACTACTATAAGCAAGAAGGCGTTTGAGGTCTTTCTGGACCAGAATAAAACCGCTTGAGATAATTAAAGAGATTGCTCCAAACAAAATCATCAGGTTGCTAAAATACCCAAACCCTACTCCGTGTATTATAATAATACCAAATCTTAATATTGCATAGATGGCAGTCTTTAACAAAACTCCTGAAAGAAGGGCGCTGATTGGCGCTATCGCCTGACTATGCGCATCCGGTAGCCACGTATGCATGGGCGCTAATCCTGCCTTTGTGCCATAACCAACTAAGATAAAAATAAAAGCGATTTTCAGGATATTTTTGTCTAATATGTGCGCAACAGGGACCATGGACGACCAGTTCAGGCTCTTTTCCAGCCCGGAAATAGAGAATGCATAAGAGAAAAGGATCGTACCTAAAAGTGCAAAAATTATCCCTACTGAACAAATAATAATATATTTCCAGGCCGCCTCCACTGATTTTTTAGTATTATAAAATCCTACTAAAAACGCCGAAATCAGCGTAGTCATTTCAACGGCCACCCAGAGTATCCCTAAATTATTCACCGCAGGAACCAGAAACATCGAACAGCAAAAAAGATTAAAAAGAAGATAGTAAATCCTGGCCTTTCTTCTGGAGATTACCCCCTGCTCTACATCCTTTTTTATATATCCAATAGAGTATAACGCCACAACAAAACTAACTATGGAGGTAACAAAGATAAAAAATGTACTTAATGTATCCATGTATATAAAATTAAAGAAAGAGATGGTGCTTTTTGATAGGAATGTTTTCCCTAGAAGAGTTGCGCCACAAAATAATACTAGCAGATAACCAATACAATTGATTATCCCCAGAATCTTTTGCCTTCTGATTAACAAAGTCGCCAAGGAAAGCAACAGCGGAATCCCTAAGATAAAAAATATTTGCATAATTACCCTTTTAAGTTTGAAAGTTTATTCACATCAATATGCGTAAAAAGTTTATTAATCCTGTAAACAAAAAAACCCATAATTACTACGCTTACAAACACATCGAAAAAGATAGCAATCTCTACAAAAAATGGCATCCCACCTGAAACCGCACAAGCCAACAGGAATAAACCATTCTCCATAACCAATAAGCCGATAATTTGAGCAAGCGCGCTCATCCTGGAAATCATTAAAAATAAACCTGCCAATACCGCAAAAAAAGCAATTGTCAAAATGCTAATCTGCGCCTGGCTGCTGGGAGCAACTAGGCGCGCAGAAAAAATCCAAGCTAAATATGCAAGTCCTAAAGCACATAACAAAGATAACTGAACATTAACAAATAACCCAATATCTCCGCTAACCCTCATCTTTTTCATAATCCTGTATAATAAATATGGAATAAGGAGTACTTTTATAACGAACAATAACGCGGCAACAATATACAGGTCAAGCTGGTGCTCATCAAATGCCATTATCGAAGTTACCAAAAATAAAAAAAACGACTGGCAGCGAAAACTACGGATTAGAACAGGCATCCTTTTGGCAACAAACATAAGGTATGTTAAGACCAGAACTCCGAACAAAATTATTGCCTGCATAGTTAGACTCCTAAAATAGCGCACACAACTGCGATAACCCCTAAAACAAAAGCAAACCCTAAAAAATCAGCCACTCTGAATAAACGCATCTTGGCAACAAAAACCTCGACCACTGCCACAGCAATTACTATAATAATTATCCAGACAAAATACCATAAAATCCATAAACCTGAAAAATTAACCGGAAAAACTATCTGCGCAATCAGGAAAAACAAAATCATCTGTTTTATATATGAAGACCACTCTATTAAAGCCAAAGATCTTCCCGAATATTCCAAAACCATCGCTTCATGCACCATAGTTAATTCAAGGTGCGTCTCCTGATTATCTACGGGAATCCGGGATGTTTCGGCAAGAGTAACCATAAATAAAACAATAGCGGTGATAAACGAACAAATTGAAACCGGATGAACCCCGCTAAACACCGCGATATCCGTTGAGCCGAATTGTAAAAATACACAAAACACTACCAGGCAAAATGCCGGCTCAACAAGGCTGGAAATAAACATTTCTCTTGATGCGCCCATTCCGCCAAAAGAGCTGCCGGTATCTAAGGCTGCCAGGGCCATAAAAAAACGTCCCAAGGCAAAAATGAATATCAGGGACAGAAAATCCCCCATCTGATGCATCGGGCTGAAGATAAACACAGGAATCAGTATTGCCGCAGTAAGCATCGAAGAAAACACGATAAACGGGGTAACCTTAAAAATCCAAGAAGAATCTCCTGAGACTACCTCTTCTTTGGAAAAAAGCTTTACTAAATTGTAATACGGCTGGAAAATACTCTGGCCACGGCGCATCCTGATATTATTTTTGACCTTAGAGATCAAACCGCTTAAAAGCGGGGCCGCCAAGAGGAATAAAATCAGTTGTAGGATAATAAAGAAAACCTTTGTCATTTTAGAATTTATACATAAACATAATCAACAATAACACGGTTACAAGAATGTATGATAGATACAGATGGATGCTTCCGGGCTGAATTCTTCTCATAAACTTGGCTGACTTAAAAACCCAGGCAATTACCGGAAGATAAATATACTTCTTAAATACGGAAGTAGTATGTGTTTCATAGGAAAAAGACTTAACATGATAAAATGACTCCCTGATTTTTTGAGTCTTGCGGTAAGGAAGTAAGAAAAAGCTGAATGCAATCCTAAAAGGCTTTGAAAAAGCAGTTGCGGTATATTCGTTACGCGAATCGAGTTTGTAGTAGCCACAATCCCAAGTTTTATAAACTCGGCGCTTTTTACCGAACAAACTATAGATGGCAAAACCGCCAGCTCCCAGGACAATTAACCATAACGCAAGCAAAGGCGTAGAAAGATAAATACTTTTACCTATCTGAGGATTCAAAGTAAAGTTGTTTAAAGAGAAACCCATATTGCTTATATCAATGTTTGTTACGCTGCTGGCAACTTTTGCCAATAATTTCATAATCACTGCCGCGGCCAAACCAAAGACAACGATTAGAAATGACAAAAAGAGCATCCCCGCCCTCATAGATAAAGAAACCTCTTTGGCGCTGGCAGCATAATGACTCCTGGGCTGTGCCAAAAATGTTATCCCAAAAGCTTTAACAAAACAGGCGGCTGCTAAACCGCTTGTTAAAGCCAGCATCGCCGCGCAGAGGCCCAAGAAAAGCTTAATTCCTCCGGCTGTATTCAAAGCCCCCAGAAAAAATGCCTGTAAAGTAAGCCATTCGCTCACAAATCCATTAAGCGGCGGCAATGCCGATATCGCCATCGCCCCTATCAAGAAATATGCGGCAGTCTGCGGCATTTTTTTAATTAATCCGCCTAATTTCTCGATATCGCGAGTTCCGCAAGCCTTATAAACACTACCGGCGCATAAAAACAGGAGCCCTTTAAAGATCGCGTGATTAATCAAATGATATAAACCGGCAATTAAAGAAAATATAACTAGGTAAGGCAGGTTTATGCTGACAAAAAACATCGCCAGGCCCACGCCTAACAAAATTATTCCGATATTTTCCACGCTGTGATATGCAAGTAATTTCTTTAAATCATGCTCCATAAGCGCATAAATCACCCCTACTAAGCAGGAGATAACCGCCAGAACCAAAACCAAGATCCCCCACCAAGAAGAATCTACGCCAAGGATAAACATTACAAACCGGACTATTCCGTATATAGCAGTTTTAATCATTACACCAGACATAATACTTGAAATATGGCTGGGGGCCTGCGGATGAGCATAGGGCAACCAAACATGCAGTGGGACAATACCGGCTTTTGTCCCGAAACCAACCAGTAGCAGTAGAAAAACAATATTTTTAACTTGAGCCGGCATTAATTGACAGGCATTTTTAACGGCAAAAAAATCAAAAGAATGGGCATATTTATACATTAACAGGAAAGCAGCCGATAAAAAGGCCGTACCAATATGAGCCATTACGATATAAATCAAGCCTGCCTGAATGGATTTCTCATGTTCTGAATCAAAAACAACCAGAAAATATGAAACTAAAGACATGATTTCCCAAGCCACGAGGAAAATAAGAATATTATTTACGATAACTACTAAGACCATAGAGAACACAAACGCAAGCAACAATAACCAACCAAAAATTATCTTACGGCGGGAATATTCATTTTTTAGGTAACCGCAGGAATAAATTGCAGAGGGTAGAGAAACCCCCAAGATAACAAAAAGAAAAAATAAAGAAAGAGGATCAAACAATAAAATATTCAGGTTTCCCATTTTGTTTTTTTAAGATTTTTGGCTTAAGGAAGGAGCTTTTATCTATAAACTTCAGAATAAATTAAGGCTTTCTTGAGTAAAAAGTATACAATAACGGTTATTTTTGTCAATATTATTCTAAAATCACTCTGAACCTAAAGTAAAACATGTAAAATTTATTTCCATTTATTTTTTACTGACTATTCTTTCGATAGTATCCTTAAAAATAGTAACCTTGCCTGTGGTAGTGCCTATATTTATTTCTAAGGTCAGCCGATCCTCTGTCTGGCCCACGATAACTCCCTTAAAATGACGGCCATTCTTTAAATACACCATATCGAATTCTATTTTTCCTTTGGCAATCGTCCCAAGCTCATCTTTAATGCCCTTGGCATCCTGCTCGATAAAAATCTGTCTTTGCCTTGATAAATTTTTAGCTTTTTCCAGGGTTGCTAACGCGCTTTCATATTCTCCAAGATTCCTCTCTATGCTTGCCAAAGTCAAATATCCTTCTCGGTAATCCGGATTGAGTGCCAAGGCTTTATCTATGAATATTTTTGCCTCAACATATTGGCCGATACCGTTATAGGCATAGGAAATATTATTTAGCAACACAGGATCGTTGGGTAATACCAGGAGTTTCTCATTGCAAAAATTAATTTCTTTTTGATATTCTTCAGACGCTTCTTTTATAAGCCCTTCATTCTTATAAATATCCGCTAAATCATTATGCACATTAGGATAATCCGGCTGTATCTGAATTATCTTTTCATATTCTAAAACAGCATCTTTTGGCCTACCGGCATCTCTATACACACTGCCCAGGCTATATCGAAAATTTATTTTTCCCGGATTCAAATCTACGGCTTTTTCCAAAAATTCAGCGGCGCGGGGATAATCTTCAAGGTTCATGAATGCCAAGCCTAAATTATTAAGGACAACTGAATCTTTAGGATTGATAGATAATGCTTCTTTATATTCATCAATTGCTTTATTAAAAATCATTTTTGTAAAATATATATCCCCCAATAATTTATGTGCGACAAAAAACTTCTCATCTAGACGGATGGCTTCATTTAGCATATACAACGCTTCATCATATCTGTGTTCAATATAATAAAAATGCCCCAATGTATAGTAGGCAGCGGAAAAATCCGGATTGATCTCTAGGGCCTTATTCAATAATTCATACCCCTTTGATTTTTTTCCTGACAAATAAGCTTCTACACCGCTATTTATTATATAGGTTGAATATTTTAAAAAAGCCAAATTTAAAGAATCCTTAATTTCTTGATTATCTGGTATATTAACCTCTGCGTCTTTTAGGATGTCAATTCCTTGCTGGTAGGAACCTTTACGCAGATACATATCTGCCAAGGCTTCGTAACTCCAAAGAAAATGTTTATCTAATCGGATTGCTATTCTGTATTCCTCCAGGGCCTTTTCCTCAAGTTTCTCTCTGTCGTAGGCATTTGCAAGGCTGTAATGCGTCCAGCTAACTGAAGGATTAAATTTAAGGGATTTATTAAAGTAATCTATAGCATCTTTATATGAATTAACCTTGTAATAATTACATCCGCGGTTGTAATAAAATGCCGCTAATTTATTCCTACCTATAAGAATAAAAACAACCAGTAAAACTAAGAGGACTACTAACTCAAAGATTTTTTTCATCAGTAATATTTGCAGATAATAAAATACAAAGCTTTTGGGAAAGGAATTACCACCTAACTATTATACAGCACAGAATGGAGATAACAAGAGGGGAAGACAAACAACGGGGCTTAGAAATCCTTATAATAGTTGTATGTAGATAATGCGATATCAGAAATAAGCCTTTTAGCCGGTTGTGCGAATTTATTTTCATGTTGAACTAAAACGCAGATTAAGAAATTCCCTTTCTGGGTATACACTATCCCTGCGTCATGGCAGATATGTCTTTCAAGGCCTGTTTTATGCGCAGCGAAAACTCCTTCTTTTGGCAAATTCTTAGGAATGCGGTCGTTAATTTTTTGCTGGCCCAATAAGATTAAGCATCTATCGGATATTCCCTGGCTCAAGAATTGGCCACGATAGAGCTTCTCCAGTATATATGCCATATCGGAAGCAGTGGTATAATTCTCTTTGCCTGCGCTCCTACCTTTAAAATCCATCATATTCCGCACAATATTGGTATTTTTTAGCCCCATCTTCTTAAAATACATATTTAAATCGTCAAAACCCAATAAATCTATCAAAGCATTAGCAGCAGCGTTATCACTCAAGGTAATCATTGGATCAAATAAATCTTCTATTATAAACCGGGAGCCAACAGGATAGTTTCCTAAAACTTTCGAACCGGATACCTTTTGGAAATTTTTAAGCGCTATGCTGTCTTTAAGGTTAATTTTACCTTCCTGCTGAGCATAAAAACAGGAAAGCATAACCGGAATCTTTACCAGGCTTGCGGAAGGAATTAAAATGTCATCATTGAACGAAATCACCCAACCCGTATTTAAATCCTCTACCACCAAGCCAACCTGGCCTTTAAAATGCCCCACTTTGCTTTCTAAGGTTCTTTTCAAACGAAACCACTCTTCTTTTTTTCTATTTAAAAGGTTATGTTCTTTTACAGTAATCAAATTCTTTTCATATACCTTAAATGAAGAAAATACGGTCGCACCCAGAACAATAAGTAAAATTATTAAAAGCAGTACTTTTATTTTCATAGCTTTTAGAATTAAAAACTCCCAGCCGGCAGGCTTTTATGTTAAATTTATTAATGATTATATTTCATAGATAATAATCGGAGGCATGCGATAGAAAGCGACTTTTCTTTAAATGTTAAATAAGAAATAAGCAGTTCCGGATAAGTAAAATTGTCAATAAGTATATGGGTTTTATTCCCAGAAAGGGTTTCATAATCCTTAACCAATATCTTAATTAGGTTATTTTACTCTAAATTTTAGATAAAACAAGAGGGATTAGGTGGCTGGGAATCATAGTGGGGACAAATTAATCTTAAAAACTATTTAACAACAGCAATACAGGTTTTTATGTATTCAATAAGCTCCTCCTGAGCAACTCGAGGCATGCTTATAAATTCTACACCGACTTCATATTCTTCAGTAAAATGATTTTCCCTAATCCAGGCGATCTTGACAAGCGCTTCGCAACTGAGATATGGCTCCAGAACCAATTTGATCCTCAAACAACTGCCTTGGGGTATAAAATCATGAACTAAAAATTTTACACCACCCTGGCTGATATTCTTGGTGATATATTCTCCTATTTTCTTAGAGGAAACAATTTCATACATTATTTGTAACTTCTCAGAAACTCTTATAAATTTTCTACGCTCTTGCGCTTTATCCATTATCTCCCCTGGCGTTAGATTTTGCCTAAATATATGCCTAGTTAAATATGCAATATTAATGAGAAGGTTTCAATAGTATTTTCTGATATTAAGAAAACGCTTCCTTCTTAAAAAATGAGGCAATTAACATTATCGGAGGGAAAACCTACAGCTGGATATACGGAAAGTAATAAAATTGACCAAAATCTGTTGTTCTTAAATTAGCCCTTTTGCTTTATTTCGACGGGATAAAATATCTTGCTCTATCTTCTTATATTCTTCAATGTCACAGTGAAGTTGCTTACAGATAATTCTTTCTGTTTCTGCTTTTGTTTCTGCAATCTTAATAAGCTCCTCCTGTAATTCTAGGCGTTTGGAAGTCTCCTCCTTTAATTCCTTCCACCTGCGCCAAGAGAAAACAGCAAAACAAATGCTTAAAGCTAAAAGTCCTGTGATAATTTCATCCGCCCAAGTTATAGTATCAGGATATTTTTTAAAAAATCTCACAAGAAATACAAAGATGTTAAAGAAATACGAAAGCACAAATATAAAGACATTGATTAAAACCATTACAACTAGGTCCTTAGAGGGCCTAACAAATCTTATCTTTGTGTTTTTATTTTTTATTTCCTGTGCTTTAGTCATTTTTGTAGCCACTTATAAATAAGTGATTCTATCTTTGTAATCGAATTTCAACTAACACTGCTTAAAATTTCTTTAATTTTGCTGGATAACGATTCTGGGTCAAAAGGCTTCTGAAAATATGCTACCGCCCCGGCCTTCTTAACCCTTTCTTCCAAATCTTCTCCTTGCTGTGCTGTTAAAACTAAAACCGGTATATCAAAAGTTTTTATAGAACCTTTTAGATTCTCCAAGACATAAAATCCTCCGCCGGCAGGCAAACCTAAATCTAGAATTATTAAATCCGGCTTTTCTTTATGCGCCAAACTTATACCAAATAAGCTATCATAAGCTGCAGTAATCAAATACCCTTGAGGTTTAAGTAAAGTAGCTAAACCAAACGCTAACTCTTGCTCATCTTCTATTATGAGGATTTTCTTAGAGACACTCTCTTGCATGATATTTACCTTTTTGTTAATCTAAGGTCAGAAGGCAACAGGAGAATAAACCTGCTACCCTTACCAACTTGGCTCTCTACCAAAATCTTACCCCTGTGCATTTCTACGATGTCCTTGGTAATAGCCAACCCCAGGCCAGTTCCTTCATTGGCAGCATTGAGCCGTTCAAATTTATTAAAAAGCTTCTCCATATCAGCATCCGGTATCCCGGGTCCAGTATCTATACATTCTAATTTCACGAATTTGTCATCAGGATAAATCTTTAAAGTAACCATCCCGTTTTCAGGAGTAAATTTTATTCCATTACTCAAAAGGTTAATAATCGCTTGAGAAAGCTTGTCCTCATCGCCCCAGACGGATAAATTTCTATCCGAAAATTCTTTAATTATCTTTATGTTCTTTCGATCTGCTAAAATTTGCAATTCTTTTATTTGTTTTTCTAAGATTTCTGTAAGGTTAAGCTTATGCCTTTTAACATCAATAACCCCGGCCTCGATTTTATGTAAGTCTAGCAGGCCGTTTACCAAACGAACCATACGCTCAACCGTTAATTGACAAAGCCCAAGGGCATCTTTCTGCTCTTCATTTACCTGGCCGATAACACCAGTAGAAATATTATAAATATTGATCTTAATTGAGGCCAAGGGATTCTTTAGCTCGTGAGACACTGTTGCGACAAAGGTTGATTTTAACTGATCGCTATGTTTTGCCTGTGCAGCATAAGCTAGAATCTTATTAAAAATATTCTTTAAGATACTATAAACTATATAAAAACCGCAAAGAGAGATAAATAAAGAAAGCATCACTATAAAACCAGTATTGCCGATAAGGACATCCATAGTAAATAACCTGCTTGTTAGAAGATAAAAGAACACCAAAAACGGCACAACAACCATTAAAGAAAAAGCTATATTGAGTTTCTTATAGGGATCCTCTTTTAATTCCTGCAGCACTAACTTGTAGCTTATTTTGTTGGTTTTATCTTGTTTTTCCATAATCTCATTTGTAGAATGGCGGCATTTTGGATATGAATACCAAATACAATTTATCCCTATCTGGGGGGCAGATTTTCAACTAGTTTTATTATACAACAGGTACAGAGTTTATTCAATAAATCTATTAATTTCTTGGTGTTACTTAAGCTGTAATATTTACTATATAACCCATTGCCTTTAATGGGATTACACACTAACTGCGTTTCTTCCCTATAGAATTAAAAGTTAGTTTTCCTGCAGAAAAAAATGTGTATGCAAGCAGGGTTTCGGTGGGAGCTGTCTATACAGAGTTACTAATCGGCCTAAATATAATCCAAAAAGTATGTGAAAAAATAAAATGCCCCTAGCAGTAAAAAATCTGCTTGCTCTGAGATTGAATACGAAAAGGCCTAACCCCTACCCACCTGTTTGGTTAAGCTTGATAAACTATTTTTCTTTAGGTTTAGATGGCTTATTTTGAACCAGCGGGATACTTATAGTTAAAACTCCATCTTTATAATCTGAAGTTATTCGGTTTATTTGTGCATCTTCCGGAAGCATAAAATTACTTAAAAAATTACCATAGCTTGATTCTTGATTATAGTAATCTTTACCTTTGCTAGCCTTATTATTCTTATTTTGCCCGGAGATTATTAGCTGTCTGCCCTTAACCTGGATATCTATGTCATCCTTAGTTATACCGGGCATGCCAACTTTTACCATATAAGATGTACCATTATTGCTAAAACTTATACTAGAACCAAAAGACGCTTTATTATCACCAATATTGGAGGCAGCTGAAAAGTTATTCTCAAAGATACGATTCATTCTCTCCTGCATTCTATTTATCTCTGTAAAAGGATCCCAAGAGCTCATTTTATAAATAATAGGTAGATTATTCTCCGGCAGCACCTCTATAGGAACCGGCTGATAACGTACAAACGCTATATTTTTAACATGTTCGGCGTTATACCTCCCAAGTAAATATGCGTTTTCAAAAATAAAAATTACCGCTAAAACAGCAATAACTCCGATAATAATTTTATTTTTCATACGCACCTCCTTATTTTTTAACAATATTTTATAAAAACAGAAAAATCTTGTCAATATTTTTTTAAAAGTAGTTTAAAGGAATAACTTATTTACTGGTGGAGAATTCCAAGAGATTGGAATTATTGGAGATGATTTTTATGGTAAACCGTTACCTCCCAAACAAAGATTCGCCTTTTCTTGAACCATCTGGATTTCTCTCTATATCAACCTGCTGGCCATCATCATAAGTTCTATGCTCTGTCCAACCTTCATCGTAATTGCCTTGCCCTTGGCCTGAGTAAGAACCGTACCCAGGATCATAACCGCTTCTTTCCACAGACCATTTGCCTCTATAAGCAGCTTGCGAAGGATTTTCAGCTTCAACATATTTTGCTGAATAATATTGTGTTCGTGTACCAGAAAATAAGTCATCTTTCTGGCTGCAACCAACCAAAATAAAAATAGTAAGTAGAGACAAATTAACAACTTTCCCCATACTATTTCTCCTTTTTAAATCTTTTTATGGCCGAAAAAAATAATTTATAGATAACTTTTTATTCTATCTAGAATTTTAGTGCAGGCTTCTTTGTCTGCGCTCACCCCACCCACACGAACCTCTACCTTTGTAGAAGTATCAGTGATTTTCCTAACATCAACCCAGATTTCTTTGCCATCAGTATAGTGGCTTCTAAACGTTGTAACATTGGTTTCCTTTGCTTGCTTTGCTATTTCAAAATCAAAAGACCTCAAAGCCAATTCAGTAGCTTTTATTGTCCGATCATAAGGAGCGTTAAACTGCTGAGTTAATTTTCCGGAGAGCCAAACTGCTGTGCCAACACCACCTACAGCCCCTGCTACTAACAGAAAACAACCACACAAATTTAAAAGTAATAACCCTGAGAAGATAAAAACCCCTATTTTCTTAAACATATCTTTCCTCCTATGTTTAAAATATTCTACCTGCCTTAACCTCTTATGAATTTCTGCTTTTTTATATTGGCCAATTAATTTTTGCCTTTTTAATCATAGTTATCAACTGCCCAGCGTTGTCGCCCGCCGCACCGCAGAACTCCAAGTAGTTCAATTGGTTGTAAAGATGGAGATCCGGCGAAGCAAGCGGACTTTGCTCAGTTTAGTAGATCCTTTACCTCCGGTACCCATCAGAAGGCCCCGGGTCTACCCAAATACCATAGTAGAAGCTCTAAAGATTAAGGCCTTCATCAGCGGCGGCACAACTAGAATAACCTGGGCAAAAACCTGTAGAGAACTCAATATGTCGGAATCCAAATTAGCACACTTATTAAAAATAGTCAATAAATTGCCTCCGGAGTTCGTCGAAAACATGAAGCAACGCGACGATCAAGAAACGCTGAGAATCTTTACCGGCAGAAGACTTCTAAATATTGCCCGCCTTAAAACTATCCAAGAACGCCGGGACATGATTGAACACCTATTGCCAAACAAATAGTACGCACTTCAAAAATAGAATTATTATTTAAAATTTGACGCGTGTGCAAGTTTAGCTCTTCCTGCACCTTAGTATCTGGATTATCTACTAAACAGTGCTATTCTTATTTTCAAGAATATTTAAATAGAGAGTTACCTTTTCTAAGGCTTCGTAAAAAAAAGAATGGTCTTTCTCTAAGTATGCTTTAAACTCTTTAAGTTTTGAAATTAATCCGGCTTTATTATTTACCGCTTTAGCAACTGCATCTGCAACACTATCCCGGGCAGTTAAACACAATTCCCCTTTGGGTGGTAATCCGATATCTGCAAAGTGATACTGATTTAGCAATCTAATTGCTCCTAAAAAAGCAAGCTCAATTCTTGTCGAAACTGATACTGCTATCCCAATCTTTTCTCGGAATAGTTCAGCAACTCTAGAGTGAAGGAACTTAAGTCGTTCATATGGCTCACGACAAACCCTTTCATGCAGTTCTCCGTTTCCGTCATCAACAGGAAAAGAATCACTCATGGCCTCAAGAACTAAATTCATAGCAAAAATGCAATCCCTATCAAGAAAAAGTTGATGATCATAGAATGACTTTTTGAGCTTATAGTACTCTTCAGAAGGAACCGATTTAGTAAACTCTTGCAGATCAGGATCATAACCGACTTCAAGCCATTTCCGTTCAATTTCAGCAATCTGACTAAGCAACGCAGCAAATGCCTCTCTCTGGTGATCAAAAAATAATGACGTCCGAAGTTGATATATCTGTTGCTCATATAATACTGCTTGCAATTTTGCATTTAATTCGGCCTTATGAGTTTCGAGCTTTTGGGCATATTCATGCTGTATGGATTGTTTTAGGCGCTCTGTAATCCAGCCCCGCAGAAGCCAAACCAATAAAGCTCCACTTAGACCACCAGTAATAATATTAAGGAGTATTTCCATTTCGGCTACCCTTTTTCTCTAACTCCTTGCCCTTCGACTAATGGGATCATTAAAAAATTTCTCAATTCTAAAACCAAATATACTTCATGACAGGCCGTCTAAGTTATAAAAAGGAATGGATATGTTCAGCAATAACCTTAGATAAAATAGGGGGAACGGCATTGCCTATCTGGTTATATTGAGATAAATAGTCGTGATCAGACCGGCCATTTTTCTTTGATAGCTTCGATGATATAAGAGTTCTCTTCCCCATAAATCGATAATTATCGGGGAAGGATTGAAGACGAGCAGCCTCTCTCGCAGTTATATTTCTGTTTAAATAGGGGTGAATAAAGCTAGAGTAAAATGATGCCGGAATTGTATAGGCAGGCTTATTAGGATAGAGCCTGCGATTGTTCATATTATATGAGCTCGTCGAGATCTCACCATTTCCGTTTCTCTTCCTTTCTTTGTATTTAATAGAAACGTGAGAAACCGATTCTCCAATATTAATATGACTAAACCTTTCGATAATTCTTTTTGTATGTTTCATAGCAGTATGGTTATACAGTATTTTTTGACCTCCCCTTGCCCACATCTGATATTTTGATTTTGGTTTTTCCTTATAGTCCTGAATTTCCTGTCCTTCAGATGCATTGATTCTTGGCAAATCAGAGATTGCCTCTTTAACGGTGATTGCCTTTTCTAGGGCCCTTGCCCTCTTATTTATATAATGCGTTTTCGGTGGGGCATCTATAGATATATTCTTCCTGTGTCCAACAATAAATACGCGCTCTCTCAATTGCGGAACTCCATATTCAGCTGCATTCAGCGTCCATATATTTAGATTAGTATAGCCTATATCAGAAAAGGTTTTCCTTATCATTTCAATCATCTTGACGCCATCTGAACTGCATCTTGACAATATTCCCTTTACATTTTCCATTATAAAAATAGTAGGCTCTAAATATTGAACCCATTTAGCAAAATTCCTAAAAAGAGAGTTTCTGGGATCATTCGGATCTCTTTTTAAGGAACCGGCATTACTAAACCCCTGGCAAGGAGGCCCGCCTATTACAATATCAGGAGCTTTTCTGCAGGCTTCTAATATATCCTTCTCCGTTTCATAATTCCTAATATCGTCCTGCACTATAAGCATCCCATTTTTATTATTTTCGGATAGCGTATCAGTTGCCCATTTATCTATTTCCAAAGAAAAACATAGGTCGTATCCGGCCATCTTAAATCCTAACCCGAAACCTCCAGCCCCAGAAAACAAGTCTATAACTTTATATTTATTTATTTTGCCCATTTTATCAATGTATCTCTGCTTCTACGAAGTTAGGAACGTATCTATATATTTTACTGTACTCTTCTACCAGTTTTTCTGTTAAAAATACGGGTCTCTGTTTCTTCTTTATTTTTGATATTTTATCATAAGGCATAACCTTATCCAAAGACCGCATTTCTCTAAAAGTAAGATTGGGAACGATTATTTTATAAGGGTCGTATTTATCCCTTTCACATTTAATAAAATCTAATTTTTCAAAATGGCATTTTTTTATTTGAGCATCATCATTTTCTGCATAAAGTATTCCCCCAACGCTTAGCATGGGCGAAGAGTCTTGATAATAAAAATTAAAAAGTTGTTTATAGGCCAGCTTATTTGTAAGCCCACCATTTCTTTTTGAGAGAACTTCATCTATCTCGTTATTTACAATGTTATAACAAACTCTCGGATAATTTTCGTTATCCAAATCTTTTTCTTCAACGCCAATTGGAATCTTTGTCTTACTAATTCGTTCTGTTAATTGCACATATCTGTTTTTTTCACTATTTTGATCTGTAGATTTATCGGGTTTAACATCTATTGTTATCAATATAATACTTCCTGTCTGTGCTCGCGAAATGAAAGTACCAATATCGGTAAGCATACTATCCTTTAATGGATCATCGTAATCAAGCCAAAGGATTATCTTTTTTGTCCAGCTGATTATGGGCAAAATATCATTCGCTTCTCCAAAGCGCAATTGAACACATCTATAAGGACAATTAAATTCAAATCTTCTTTTGTCCTCTTTCTCTTTCTCAATGCTTATCAAATCATTTAATCCAAGAGACTTGTGTATAAGTAAAAAGTCAGTGAAAAATGTCGCACCGAAACCAACATACCTATATTTAGCCAGATCGCAGAAAATTATCAGTTTTCTTAATGCTTCACAAAGCATTTTACGCTCAATTGATTTCGCTGGCCGAAGATCATAATTTATCTTTCTATAGCTTCCAGACATTATTCTTTACACTCCCGGCTATAGGTATAATCAAAGGTTTTTTCTCCAACCTGTTTTGGCGAGGAAATCTTAAAGAATTTTTTTAACTTTTCTACTTTATCCTCTGTTCTTATGTATCTTATAATTACTTCGTTTGTTTTTTTAGCCAATCTTTTTTGAGTTGGGGCAATAAATTTTGAGGATGTTCTAACATCTAAATAGTCTTTTAGACTCGCGGAATCTATCTCTTTTTGCAAGTATTTTTCTTCCAGTTTCTTATTTAGATATGCTCCACTTTCATCGTGAACTTTATTAAGAAAATCAATTATAGGCCTCATTAAGCTGATCATCTCTAATTTTACACTTTGAAATATTGGAGAATCTGTATCTACGCTGGTTTTTGATGTGTTCCACGGTAAAAAAGATGGTAATCTTGACTCAAAAAGAACAAATCCTCTAAATCTGCTAAATTGGCCATGATATTCAGGGATTTTCACCGAAGTTTTCACTCCCCATCCGGTAACTTCTGTCTGTTCAGGACCCTCTATAAGTCTGTTATTGCAAAAAACATACCACCCTCCCGTCTTTAGGTCCTGCGCACCTATACCAGCATATATTTTAACTTTCATATTGCCATACATCTTGAATCTTTTTGCCCAATATGCAGTTGTGAACTTATCGCTATTTAATAACTTCAATTGATTTGATTCAATGGGATGATCATTAATTTTTATTACTAGTCCCTTTGAAACATGCATTAGATGCTGTAGCTCGAGCTTTGCTTTTAATTCAGATAAAAAGTTCTTCTGCTTGAATCTCTCCTTTACATCTGGATTTAAAGAGCTAACTATAATTTCTGTTCCGCGCTCCGCTAGCGGAAACCTCTTTTCTATTAACTGCTTAAACCCAAAATCCCAGCTTTCCTCTTTACTCCATTTATTAACATCTATTTCGATAGAAAAAGATGCCTTTTGTGATATAGATTTTATTTCAAACTTATTTCCCATCTTAAATAGAGCCCTTTTCATGCCGATTCCAAATTGCCCAACTGAATAATCTATCGTAATAGCTTGCGAGGGCCTCCCAAATCGAAAAGCGTACTTCTGCGCCAGTTCTTTATCTATCCCGCCACAGTTATCTTTTATTCTAAAGCCATCTTCCGTTAAGATAATATTTACCTCTAGGCCTGTAAATTTCTTCCTTCCTTTCAATCTAATAGCCCCATCCATACAGTTATCAACTAAATCGCTTATTGCATCAATTAATGATATATCGCGAGTCAACATTGAAATGAATAATTCTTTACTGGGTTTTCCAATAACTACATTTGGATCTACGAGAATCTGTTCTTTTGGGCTCATGACTTCCTCCTGATATTTCTATACAATAATAAATATAACATTATTGTCGCCATATTAATTTTCTTTTTTAAATTTCTTCCCACATTCCGGGCACTCGACCTCGTTATCGAAAAACAAACTACAGGGCACGTCGGCACCGCAATGCGGGCATTTCACGACATCCGCGCCCATGGTGAAATCATATCCCATAAATTCATCAAGTAAATCATCTGCCATAAATTAAAATATATACTAGCCACAGGTCTATTCTTTAAAAAGAACCTTGACTCTTTTAATTTCATCATCAGTAAGTTCATAAAGTTTAAAAATCATCTTGTCTAATTTTTTAATGTGCTCGCGAACTTCAGCTTGCTTAGAAGAATTATCTTGATATCCCGAACTTTTAGTTAAAACCAAAATGCTGTCGACAATCTCAATGAATGATTTTTGTTCCGTGGAAGCAAGTCTCTTAATAGGTAAAGTCTCCACAGTTTCAATATCTGTTTGTGCCATTACGCGACCAGTTTCAAGTGAAATCGATTTGTAATAATAATTGAGGAGCTTTGAGTTGATAATCGCTGTAATGAATTTTAAAGAATAAGCCCCATCAATTAAGTTTCCAATGTGAACATTATTCAACGCGAGTAATCCATCTTTATCATAAGCACAGATTAATGAATCTCCCGTTTGCCTCACAAAGAGCTTTTCTTTGAAATAATCCACGCACTCATATCCGCTTTTAATCTTCCCCTTGTCATATAACAAATAATTTCCTGCCGGGAAAATAGTATACTTATTAATTTCACCGCCAGAGATTATTCCCTTAAGCCACTTCTCTCCTTTCTTACTATCGCTAATGATTGAATCTTGACCATTTTTCCCTATTA
This sequence comes from Candidatus Omnitrophota bacterium, assembly GCA_028712255.1. Lineage (NCBI taxonomy): Bacteria > Pseudomonadati > Candidatus Omnitrophota > Candidatus Omnitrophota bacterium. The sequence goes on along the minus strand of JAQTQJ010000010.1, from coordinate 6,012 downwards.
AGCCGCTACTGAACTTAACGACCGATCCTAGCTCAACGGTATCTCTCTCGATTTTTGAGACCAGATTCATTGAGCCTTGATCAAAAAATAACCTAAAACGATTATGCCGAAGTTCGTTAAAAAAGTTTTGCTCATATGAAAATGATTTAAAAGTATTGTCCTGAACTATTTTATTATCCTCTGCAAATCTTGCTGTTATCTTATGTGATGGATTAACATCGCTTTTTTTCTGAAAAAGGTACACCACTGAGAAACCAACCGTTGCATCAAATACGCTGTAAGGAAGTAATAGAACTGATACAATTTCATTAGTTCGTAATATAAACTTTCTTATTTTTGAAAAATACCTGCCGAGGAGAAAACTATCTGGCACTATAAATGTTTGCAAGCCTCCGTTTTGTTTACAGATTCGAATAGCCTTATCCATAAAAACCGCATATAGGCTGATCTTGTATTCTGCTGAGTTTGGATATTTGCGTTTTAAAAAATCCTTTTCTTTAGTAAGCATCTTCTGCCCGCCGCGTAATCCATAGCTCACATAAGGCGGATTAGCGATAACCACATCAAATCCCTTTTTCCCGTGATACACCTCAGAAAAATAAACCTCAAAGTCAAAGTTTTGATTATTATTTGTAATCTCCTTGATTAAGTCATCGATCTTCTTTTTGTATTCGAGTTTTCGCTTTGGGCTGGTTTCATTAAATAAAAGCGGCTTTAATCGCTCGAGATCATCGAATAGACTCTGATTAAACAGGTTCTTCTCGACATCCATCAATGAATTGCCACAGACAATTTTATAATCGAGGTTTGGTAATGGCTTGATCTGCTTAATGTCTTCTTCTTCCACGACCAACGAAAGCCATAACCGAAGTTTAGCAATCTCTACTGCACCAGGATCGATATCTACTCCATATAACGATTTTTCAATACACTCGCGTTTAAAATTATAAATAGTCCTGTCTTTGCCTTTGATGTAAGCAGTCAATACATTCCTCGTTTTAACAATTTCGCCCATCATGCCAACCGGAAATGCGCCGCTCCCAATAGCAGGATCGCAGACTTTAATATCAATTAGTTTTTTATCAATTAATTCAGCGTTTTGACGAATACCCTCGGGAAGCTTATAAAAATAGGTGTTGGTTTCCCTACCCTTAGCTTCTACGATTGTCTCATTTTCACCAAGGTGTTCGCCATGCTTAATGAGCGTTTCGATATCCTCCATTGGAACATTGCCTTCGAGTTCTGTTGCCAGATAATTGATCACGCTCTGCTGGCACATATAGTGGACGATCTCGCGGGGCGTATAATAAGTACCTTTTGATTTGCGGTCTTTTACTTCCAGAAGATTCTCAAAAACTTTTCCGAGCATCTCCGGATCAACTGCCACTTCTTTCTCAAGAGGCTCATCTTCCTTAACAGTGAAATTATAGCGGTCGAAAATATCCAGAATGCCATTCCCAGTATCACCCTCTTTGGTCTTATAGGAATTAGAGAATAGATCATTGGGCAAGAGAATATCTGTATGCACCCAGTCGTAGTTGTTAATTGGATCAAAAAGACCACCGTTTAAAAAAGGAATACGGCAGTTAAGCTTGCTGTAATAATCGTCATCATGGCTTCGGTCAATACGTAAGGCTTCATAAAAAAGCGGCTCTAAGATATCATTAAAGAAATTCTTATATGAACCATGCTTACTTTCAAATAGTTCGCGCAGAAAGCCTTTCGGTCCTGTCCCCCAGTCGGCATCGCGCTTAACACCAAACCATCCCTTTTTCTGCAGAAAGTAAAGAAAAACTATTTGCCCCAAGAGCTTCTTGGAAAAATCGACTATATTAATTTTCTTGTCTTCAAAATCGCCCTTGATTTTCTTATCCTTCTTAACAATATCTTCCAGGGTTTCTTCTGTCCATAAAAAGAGTTCGCGATATTTCTCAAAGAACTCTTTTGTGACTTTTTCGATATTGAAAGCTTCTTCGAGTTGGGTAATGTCCGGATTTCTTTCATCGTCAGCGACAAGATCAACGAGTTGGCTTTGAGCAGTATGGCTATTTTCATTAATTCCAACAAGGAAGGACCACCTACGTGCCGGAGTAAACTCCTCTTTTACCCTCATCCGGCCTTTCTTGCCTTCCTCAAACCGGTAGTCCATCTTAACCAGGGAGAAACGCCAGTCTTCGTCGTTCGGGGCAACAAAGGCAACCAACGCGGCATCCTTCAATTCTCCGCCTCGGCTGCCATTCAAATACCAGGCAACAAAATTCCTCTGCATAGTGCGGGCACGCTCGATAGACGTCTCTTTTTTGAGCTTTGCGATAAGTATATCTATCTTATGCTCGCCGTCGGTATATTTCCCTATCCGCTCCAGGGTATTGATATATTGCTCATAGGCATCGGGGATATAATTCCCCTTATACATAAAGGTAGCCTCTTCCACATCATTGAGCAAGTTCTTCACAAAACCTACGAACCTGCCTTTATCAAAGGTCGATTCAAAGGTTTCCTTTATAAGTGCCTGAGCCTGTTTTTTATCCATAAATTATTCCCCGCTGAAGTACAAAGATAGAATTACCTCGCGTTTCCCGAAAACAACCGGCGAATATTCAACATAATGCCCTTCCAAGAGCCGCCCAGGAATATGGGTCTGAAGCGCTGCTAAAACTTTCAATGGATTCATTACATCCTGTTTTAATTCATCCAAGGCTTTGAGGGTCTCCTTTGTGGTCTGTTTAGGAAGCCCTCCTTCCTCAAGTTGTTTTATGACTTTCCTCAAATATAGTTCCTGATCATCGGTGAGCTGGCGCGTATTTTTTAGTGTTACTTTTAATGTCCTAAGGATATTGGTTGCACTGTCCCTGCCGCCCTTACCTTTGAAGTGCGCCTCTGCCATCTCTTCCGTCGTGGCAAAGATAAAGGCTTCTTTATTCATATCTAAAAGCTCGTAGAATTCCCCTGGCAACTTCTGCCTTTTCTCCTCTGAATCGCTTTCCATCAGCTTTGCCGCTGAAAGGAAATCAAGCTCCTGAGGCTTGTCGTTAACCTTGATGATATAAAACTTATCAAGCTTACCTCTTCTGAAATAGGTAAGAAGTGACTCTTTATGCTCCTTATTGATTTTCCCGGTGCGGGCTTTCTTGGGCAGATGCTTGATTTTCTCAAATAAGTCCGGTTCTTTATCTCGGATGTTCTTGATAATCTGCAGGTATTTCAATTCGCTTTCTTCCTTTTCATCCTCTCCGGTTATGACCTGCCTGGAGATTAACCTATTGAAGAGCTCATGAGAGCCAATCGGCTCACCTTCGGTTAAAAGCTCCGCATCTCCACCCAAGAGGGTCAAAAAGGCGTTGATTTTAGCCTCTGCGGCTTCCCTAAGCTTTATCTGGTCATTGGATTGCTTCGTGGGGAAAAAGTTGAAGGTATAGATTTTGGAGAATTTCGTATCAACACGATTGATACGGCCTACCCTTTGCATCATACGAGTCGGGTTCCAGGGGATATCGTAATTAATAACTGTGTTGGAACGATGCAAGTTGACGCCTTCCGACAAGACCTCGGTAGATACGAGAATGCGATATTCGTCCTTTGGATGCCGGGCCCGGGCATCAAAATTCTCGATTACCTTGTCCCGAGTTGCCTCTCCAGATCCGCCAGTAAATAATAGAGAAGCATCTGGAAACTTCTTGTTTATGTTGCCTGACAGATATTCGGCGGTTTCTCTCGATTCGGTAAAGACAATGAGCTTATTGTCTTTCAGGGTCTTATTCTTTGAAAGCTCATTCAAGAATTTAAGCAGTTTCGGGTCGCGAGTCACATCCTGCCATAAAACCTTTACTTCTTTTAATATCTTAAAATCGCTCTTGAGGTCCTTGATAAGGTCATCCGTGAATTCTTTCCCAGGATATTTCTCTGCCTTTCCCTCATCAATTAAATGTTGCACAGTCTCATCGTCGTCGTTTTCCAACAACTCAAAAATCTTATTCGTGTATTTTTTGCTTACGTATACATTGCCTTTCTCGAACTCCTTGATAAACATCTCGTAGGAATGGATAAACCTGTCTATGGATTGCCTGAAGGCGAAGAAACTGCTTTCAAGCCTTTTTACCAAAAGTATCTTCATAAACTTGCCCATGTTGCGCTGGGAAATCGCTTCCGGCTGGGATATGCGACCCTTATAATAAAGCATTGGAGTATAGCGGGCATATTTGAATTTCTGTGTTATGAGCTCGATAGTCTTATTGAAAATGATATCTTCTTCATTGCTCAATTCGTAAAACAGTGGCTCCGGCTTTTGGGCATCTGGGAATTTTAGCTTCTGGTTCTTGAGGTCTTCGGAGAAATAATTGGTAATCTCCGTCCTAGTCCGGCGAACCATCAAGTATTTAAGAACCTTATCCCTGATTTCTTTTGAATTTTCTTTTACAGTCTTAATATACTCCGCATAATCTTTTTGCCTGTCTAGCCCTTTGAGTTTCCTATGTAGGCCATTGAAGAATCCCTCCAGGTCGGCAAGGTTAGGGATAGTGCTCTTTTTTGCTTTCTGAAATAGTTTAATCTGGCTCAAGACGTCCTTGGGTGAATTATTATAAGGAGTAGCGGTTACCAAGATGACTCGCTTGCCACGGCAAATCTCTGCCAACTTTTCATAAGTCATGGTAGCTTCTGTCCGGAAACGATGAGCTTCATCAATTATGATATTGGTGTATTTTTCAGTCCCTCGGTCAATAATGTCGTCGAGCTTTCCAAGAGACTCAAAGTCTGCGGGCATTCTAAAATCAGAAAATACATTTGGCCAAGAACCCGGGTTAGCTTTTTCAAGTAATACAGGAGGCGCGATAACCAAAGTTCTTCCATCGAGCTGACCGGCGAGCATCGCCGAAATATAGGTCTTCCCAAGACCTACGACGTCAGAAATAAAAACTCCTCCATATTCCTCAAGGATCTTCTTGGCATTTAGGACCGCTTGCTCCTGGTACTCCAACCTCTTGAATTCTTGCGGCAGATATTTGATAAAAACATCCTCTGCCTGGCTCAATTCGTCTTTGAAATATTCGTATAGGAATTTGAGATAAAGCTGATGAGGAGTAATATTCTGGTTAAGCCATGTCTTGTCTTCTATGGTCTGGATATACTTTTGGCTGACATCAACGGAGTCTTTCCAGAGCTCTTCAAATTTCTGCTTGGCAAACTCATAATCGGCCCGGGTCTTTAATTCCACGTTGAATTCAAGGTTGTCAACCAGACCTGCCTGAGTAAAATTACTGGAGCCGGTAATAACCCGACCTACATCGCGATCACCCTCTGCGAAAGTCATTATATAAAGCTTGGCGTGGATATTTTGTGAAGGGTATGCCCTTACTTCCAATTTCCTGCTCTTTATCCACTCAATGAATTTAACCACTCCTTCTTCCACCTGGCGAATATCCTCAGAACCCTCCAGCTCCTTTTCAACCAAGCCCTGGAATTCCTGCTTTGTTTCTGCGTGAGAAAACTGGAGCATTTGTTGCTTCTCGGTTACTGCTTTGTTAAGCAGATCGTACGTCTGGCGGCTTGTGCTTATTCCGATAAGGACGCGGATTTTCTCGGTTGCCTCCAGGGACTTATATATCGCATAAAAACCGCTCGTATAAAAGAACCCCACCAGGCAATCAAAGAATTTAGTATCTTTTATCAGGACCTCAAATCTGTCCTTGAGATTCTGATCCCTTTCATTAGTAATAAATGTTAAATCGCTGCTCATCTTTTCTTTCCTTTACTCATCCAGTCTGCGCGATCCTTCTCTATCAAATCCCGGATGATAGAAACGATGGATGCGCTTTTGTTTTGCTTCTGCAATTGAAGGGCTTTTTCTTTCAAGAAAAAATATTGATCTTGCGTAATTTCGATGGTCGTTTTCTTTATGCGCTTATTGGCAGGCATGTTCCGCTCCTTAATGGTTGCTTAAGTATCATTACCCGTATACCCGTAATTATGGATTATAACACAAAGGATTGATATTGGAAACAAAAAACCTCCGCC